>JAQGHT010000427.1 GCA_028291565.1 Planctomycetaceae bacterium
AGATCGCCAAACGGCTTCGGATTTCGCCCTCCCGGCTGCTGATTCCCCTGTCCTATGCCACGATTCTGGGGGGCTGTTGCACACTGGTCGGAACGAGTACGAACCTGGTTGTCGCAGGCATGATTAAAAGTCATGGGCTACCGGAAATGCATTTGTTTGAACTGACCTGGGTGGGACTGCCGGTTGCGATTTGCGGTCTGGCCTATCTAGTGACGATCGGCCAGCGGCTGTTGCCGGATCGGCAAGATCTGTTGGAGCATATTGAAAAGCATCCGCGAGAATACGTGGTGGAGATGGTGATTCGCGAGGGTTGCCCGCTGATTGGACAAGCCGTCCGGCAGGCCGGATTGCGTGACTTGCCGGGACTTTATCTGTATCGAATTGAACGTGCCGCGCAAGTCATTTCGCCTGTCGAACCAGAACAACGGCTCGAGTGTGCGGATCTCCTATATTTCTCTGGCATCGCATCAACTGTCGTGGATTTGCAAAAAATCCGGGGTTTGGAACCGGTCGATTATCATTCGCAAACAGTCGAACCGCAGCCGGAATCCGCTGCGCCAGTCACTGCTGAGGCGGGCATGTCGCTGGCTTCTCTGGAAGGCGTCCCAGTTCCGGTAAAGGTGGAGGCCGCTCCGCCTGTACCGCGAAAGGGACGCCGTGTCTTGTGTGAGGTCGTGATTTCCTCCACGTCACCGTTGTTGGGGCAAAGTATTCGCGGCGCCAACTTCCGTTCGCACTACAATGCGTCTGTGATCGCCGTGCATCGCAGCGGCGAAAAACTGCAGCAGAAGATCGGCCGAGTCGTGTTGTGCGTCGGCGACACGTTGCTGATGGAAGTCGAGGAAGACTTTCCACGTCGGTGGCGGCATTCGCCGGATTTCATCCTCGTATCGGGAGTCGAAGATAGTGCTCCGGTGGCCCACGAACGAGCCTGGATTGCCTTGACGATTTTCGGCGGTGTGATGCTGGGGATGTCGTTCTACAAGGGCGACCCTGTGCTGCCGAGTATGATCGGGGCCGTGCTGATGGTCCTGTCGGGCTGCGTGCGGGCTCAGGAAGGTGAGCGGAACATCGAGCTTTCAGTGATCCTGCTGGTCGGAGCGGCGTTGGGGATCGGGAAGGGCCTGGAATCGAGCGGTGCGGCGAAATGGATCGCCGAGGGTCTATTGTCTTACACTCAGCCGTTTGGTTTCGTGGCAGTGCTGGCGACTGTTTATCTCCTGACAATGATTCTGTCGGAATTGTTGAGTAACAATGCCTGTGCCGCGATGATGGGCAGCCTGGCTTTCGCCATTGCGAAGGTAATGGAAATTAATCCTCGGCCGTTGCTGATCGCCGTCGCGATTGCATCGTCTTGTGCGTTCGCGACTCCGATCGGATACCAGACCAACCTGATGGTCCTGAATCCCGGCGGATATCGCTTCGCCGATTATGTTCGCGTCGGCTTGCCGCTCAATATTTTGTGCATGGTGATCGCAGTGATTTTGATTCCGCTGTTTTATTACTCGCCATGAGTATGAGCCTTCTGTCCAAAACCTGACGATTTCAGCGACTAGGAATTCGCCACACCAAAATCGTTCACGGCCTAACCTTGAGGAATATTCGTAGCTGAATTCATGAGAATTCGGGCCGATCGACGTGTTCCGACCGAAGTCTCACGACTTCAGCTACGGGGAAAATGCAACGTTAATCCGCTGTGGTCCTGTTACTGAAAAACATACCAATGGTCACGATTCATTCCAGCAACTTTCCAAAACAGGTCGTCTGCCTGGCTCCTGATGACCTGACGCCAGCGAAACTGGCTATGGAAGTTTATCCACTCGTTTGTCGTACCGATTTTACGATGCCGGGTTTTTGTCTGATCAATGCGGGAACAGCGATCGGATCTGTCGCATTTCGTCAGTTGATGGTCGACATCACTCGTGAAATGGCGGTGATCCATCAGCGTTTGACAGGCCAGACCCTGATTTATCTTTCAGCCGCGCGATTTGACCAACAGAATTCGACAAAACCACACCTGGATGGTGGGCCTGACGAATCAATGTTGATGCTCGGTTATGAACCGAGTGGTATTGAAGCGGAACTGGAAATCTCTGACTATGCGCGGTGTGCGGCAGATCTGGAAATCACACCTCTGGAATTCATGGCTCAACACAATCCGATGTTCCGACCGGGATTTGAATTGTTGCGCCCCTATGCGACTGTGATACCCTGTTTTGACCCCCATCTGTTTCAGATTGTGGTGATCAATAATAGTTCCGCTCCGAATGATGGAAAATCCTGGCAGGGGACGTTGCACACGGCAACGATCCCTCATCCCGACGAATCCAAACGCCGGGTTATCAATTCAACGATGATTGCTCCGGCACCTATCGGGACACCAGACGCGGTTTCTCCGGTCGAGTTGCTCGATTTTGTCCAGACTTCCCAAGTGCGCCGGCGGGGGAATGACAAGACTTATCTGGAAGACGACAAGTGACAGGTTGTTCGGTCAATGCTCTAACTCATAGAGCGATAGCCTTGTGTTTATCTGTCGATTCTTGAAAATCGGCGGAAGTTTTTCTGTATCTTGCAGCGCGCTCACAGTGATCGCGATATAATCTGTACTGGAACCTTCCAAATTACTGGTACGTCGAAGAGTTTGCCTGAATGGCAAACGTCTTCGACTGCGAGTCTCGGAGAGACTCGCCTACAGTGAAATCAGGTTGTTCGGCAGCTTCTTATTCAATGGGTCGTCTGTACACGAAATATCAAATCTGGTTCGGAAATAGACTCATGATTCCTCGAGTTCCTGCATGGTGTCTTCAGATTGTGCGAACCTGCACGTGGACCCGCGTCCTCAGTCTGGGTGTCACTCTCGTTTCGTTGTGGTATTTCGGCGGTAAAGGATTGGCTTGGCTGCGTGATACGAGTGCCCGAGACCGCCGTGCGGGCGAGCAGTTGTTTGTGCACGAGTGGCAGCCTGATGACGCCTGGAGTGTCAGAGGTGACGGGTTGGGTCCAGTGTTCAACGCACGATCGTGTGTCGCATGTCATTTTCAAGGGGGGACGGGCGGAGGAGGAAGTCTCCAGCAGAATGTTGCAACCTTCGAAGTCCTGCCGACAACCCTAAATCCTGTTCCCAGCGGGGGCGTGATTCACCAGTTTGCGACGCAAACGGATTGGCAAGAATCTCTCGATACCGTACATGCAATCTTCCCCATCGTTCGCAAGCAAACCGCTGCTACGGGACGCTATCGGTCACGAGTTGCGACGTCTGATCCGGTTGTTCAGCATACCATCAATACGCCGACCCTATTTGGTGCTGGAACAATTGATCGGATTCCCGCGTCGTCAATCCGCGAGCAATACACGCGGCGCCTCGAGGCCGGCAAGGAAACGGGGTTAGCCATCGTACTCGAGCAGGGCGAAGTTGGCCGGATGCGAATCCTTTCCGATGGGCGAATCGGCAAATTCGGCTGGAAAGCTCAGTTCGCGACGCTCGAAGAATTTGTCGCCCATGCCTGCGCGGTCGAAGTTGGACTGTCGACCCCCACCGTCAAACAACACAGTCCTCAAAAACATTGTGAAGACTCCGACGCGGAGCTAGATCTGACTCAGCGGCAGTTCGGGCAGCTCGTGGCATTTGTGGCTGGATTACCGGAACCGCGCCTGATCCTGCCCGACGAACCATCGGAACAGCCCCAGGTCCTGCGCGGCCGTGAACTGTTTTCGGAGATCGGGTGCGCGAGCTGTCATACTCCTGAGATGGGTGACGCCAAGGGGGTCTACAGTGATTTTTGTCTTCACGATTTGACGGATGCAGATACAAGAAATGACGACTTTGAGTTCTATCCACGCGACCTACAAATCCCGCTCCCGGAAAACTATCCCAAAGTGTCAGAATGGAAGACGCCACCGCTGTGGGGGGTTGGCCAGACCGCTCCCTATCTTCACGACGGCAGCGCCGGGACACTGCTCGATGCGATCAAGGCCCATGCTGGTGAGGGCGAGATCGTTCGCAAGCAATTTGTCAGTCTTCCGAAACCGGATCGCGATTCGCTCGTGAAATTTCTGGAAAGTTTGCGGATGAATTCCACTGATTGATGCGGGCTTCTTACTCCGCTTCGATGGGAGATTCCTGCAGCCAACTTCGCCAGAGGTTGGGGGCGGTCAGTTTTCGATCAGTCGCGGCGATGATAAACGTGGCACTTGACGCAGGTGGAAATCACTTCGAACGTCTGGTGTGTGGATTCGGCTTTGATCACTCGAGGTCTCGCGGCGGCTGAAACATGGCACGATTGGCAATCGGCAATCTTCGGGATCAGGACATCTGCCGCGGATTGGCTTTTGGTCGATTCATGCTCCGGACGGCTGCCTGATACGTCCGAGTGACACTGTAAGCAATCAAACGTTCGATGCGCGGCGTGATCAAAACGACTCTGCGGTAACCAGCGTTCTGGTTGATCTGGCGGTACGATCTTCACCAATCCCCCAGGCGACGGGCGTTCGAGAGTATGACACAATTTGCAACCTCCCTGCAGTTGTTGGCGCGTATGTTCCAGAACATACTTTTCTGCCGAGGCGACCCGTTGTTCCACGTCAGCCGCTTGCGTGGCCTGCATTGGGCCGCGAATCGCACTCCCAGGCAGAGGACGCGGGGGCTGGTCTGCTGCTGGCAAATCCGGAGCGTTCGATTTCAAGGCGGCCAATGTATATTTCTCGGTCAGAAATCCGCGCACCAGTTCCAGTCGTTCATGTGGCACCTCATCGCCAGGGTGATTGGCATTGTCGTAAAACAGTGCATGACATCGGGCGCAATGAGCCTCGTAGTTCACCGGCAACATCGCACGTCCGGCGATATCCGTCGTATGACACGCCTGACAGTTTTTCACGAGATCTTCCTGTCGCCCGTTCCGGTCGAAAATATGTCCGGTCTGAAAGTGGACGGCATGGTTGAATTTTAATTCGGTCCGATCACGTAAACCGCTGTCTGAATTCTTGACCCCCAATTCGCCAGGCTTCAGCGGCTTGAGAACATCGCGCAACGAATTGCCAATTGGCCCATTTTTCGGGTGAAGTGCATGGTCATCTTGTTCCTGCTGAGAGATCAAAAAACTCTCAATTTCGTTCGGAGCGTGACTCTCCAGACGGCGCCACAAGTGAAACTCCGGGTGGCCGTGGGCTTCATCAAACCCGGTGACGTGGCGCGCGAATTTCGTGGAATCCTCGGTCGATTTCAAATCCGCATGGCATCGAATGCAATGCAGGTCTGTGACCTGAGCGAGAACTTTTCGGCCGCGATGCTCGCGATGGCAGGCAGCGCACGACAATTCACTATGCGCGGGAATTTGATTCGAATGGTGCTCACTCGCCGCGTGGCATTTCAGACAGGCTTGATTGTCGATCGAAGAATACTCGACCGAATCGACATCGAGTGTCACGTCGACAAGGCGCTGCGCTGGCTTCCAGCTGGTATGGCACTGACGACAATTACTGGCGATAAAGGCATGGGAATCGGAGAGCGAACCACCCCAGTAGACACTGTAGTGGCCTCGCATCGTCGCGGCAGCCGCAAACACAAGGCACAATGTTCCGCAGATCAGCCCCAGCATCCAGTCGCGACGCCGATGGGGGTGACGCCGGACGTGAAATTCCAGTTCGGCTCGCCGGGACAGATCACGAATATCAGGAACAGAATGCATCGTTACCGCTCAGCGAGTGGGCAATCAAAAAAAGTTGTTGAGGATGGCCGCCCCCGGCCATCGTAATCCTAGCTGTTTATACAGTTCGCAGCCACGAATGAGTCTTTTCAATACTGAGGACCCGCGTATCGAACGTCTCATTCTTAACCGTGCGCGGTATCGATAGTTTGAAAACACTGACAATGACGAAGTGTCATTTCATTGGAGCCCACTTCTGACTTCGCGCACCGCGAAAAACTCAGACGGCCGAGGGCGGCCATCCTACAAGGTTTCTATTGAATTCGATCTTAATTTCCAAAGGGAATCACTCTCAAGGCCATGACGATGTGGACGATCAGTACGACATACAAGCCCACGGTCGCCGGTATGTGAAAAATCAGCCAGCGCTGCATCCAGAAATGATACCACTCAACCAGGGCGAATTGTTGACGCTGCTCACAATAGTCCTGCAATTCTTCAAATACTGGAACAAATTCGGGATGCTGGCCCGCGCTACGGACGCGACAAGCCATAATGGCCCGGCGGATGGATTCTTTCCAGGCATTGGAAACTCGCTGCGGTGCCAGATAGGGCCGAACCAATTCGAGGTAGACTTGCTTAAGTTCGTCTTTTTGATGCTGATTCGGTGCTGCAGGCTTCTCTGTAACGGAGTCGGCTGAGGCGCCAGTACCCGCTTTGCGTCCCTTTTCGCCAGTTCCCACCAGCGGATTGATTTCAGGAGGTCTCGTGCGAACCGTAACCGGCCGATCAGCGATACTCGTGGTGGAAGGCGTCTCCCCTGCTGGGGCGGAGGCCTGTCTTGGGATTGGGGCAGGGTCCACGGGTCCGACCGCCGCTGATTCGAGAGACTCAGCTTTTTTCGCCCGAGCCGCCATGAGCATGGCCCGAGGATCGGCTTTCGGTTTGGGAGTATCACGGGGACCAACGTCCGCGGCACCACCAACTGCAGAAGTCGCCGGCGTTTCCGCAGCAGGAACTGCGTTCGCCGCCGCTTCCTTCTTAGCCCGAGCCGCTTCCAGCATCGCCTTGGGGTCCGCCTTCGGTTTGATCGCATTCGGGAGACGAACTTCCGCCACACTGCCGAGTGCCGGGGGATTTTCGACGGGGACTTCCGGAGGGGCCGTAGTGGCTTGCTCCTTCGTTGCAGCTTCCTTTCGGGCCCGAGCCGCCTCC
The DNA here is from genome assembly GCA_028291565.1 of Planctomycetaceae bacterium. Taxonomy (GTDB): domain Bacteria; phylum Planctomycetota; class Planctomycetia; order Planctomycetales; family Planctomycetaceae; genus JAKFVC01. Next base: position 6,858 of record JAQGHT010000427.1, read on the forward strand.
AACATCGCCTTGGGGTCCGCCTTCGGTTTGATCGCGTTCGGGAGACGAACTTCCGCCGCACTGCCGAGTGCCGGGGGATTTTCGACGGGGACTTCCGGAGTTCCCGCTGTGGCTTGTTCCTTCGCCGCCGCTTCTTTTTTAGCTCGAGCGGCTTCCAACATCGCCTTGGGGTCTGCTTTCGGTTTGATCGCTTTCGCGGTACTAACGTCCGCGTCGCCGCCAAACGTAGGCACGTTTTCGACAGGAGAGGCCGGAGTTCCCGCAGTGGTTTGTTCTTTCGCTACGGCTTCCTTTCGGGCTCGAGCTGCTTCGAGCATTGCCTTGGGACCTGGATTTGGTCTTGTCGGATCTTTCGTCGTCGTTGCGACTGCGGCATCCGCGGGTAAATCTGCTTTCGCTGCGACAGGCTTGAGGGAGATCACTTTTTGTTCGACGGGGGCAGCGGATTCAACTGCAACCTTGGCTTGCGATATCACGGCAGGTCGAGATTTCGAGGTTGCGATGGCATTCGTTCCGGCGGCGATCTCGCCGGATCGCTGTGGCGCCGAACCAAACTCCAAAGGACCGCATTTTGAAGTGACGAGATTGTCAGCGAGCATGACGAACTGGGCACACAAATGAGGAATCTGTTGCAGGAAGGTCTCGCGCGGCAGGTTGTCGAGCATCAGTTTGGGGAGAACATTCTGCATCGCCAACCCCCAGAAGCCACTGAGGATCACGATGATGAACAAAAGCCAGAGCAGAATTTCGAAAGTTCCGCCCCAATGAAAACCTGCGTGAAACAGGGAGAACGGGACGGTCAACGTTCCGATCCAGAGATGGCTCCGCATCCAAAACGCACCGCTGCCGAGATTCAGCCAGGGAGGACAACGTCGGCGAGCTCCCAACAACCCGGCGTAAACCATCATTGCCGCAGCAATAATTCCAAAGAGTAACCCCGAAAGACTGCCTCCACGAGCACCGTCCGGGGACGTCCAGTGTACCCAGCAGAATGCGGCGGTTCCCAGCGCCAGGAGCACTCCCGAACACACCGCCCAAGTTCGTTGCGTCCGATCAAGAATCAGCACCCTGCTGCCCTCATACCTGCTGGAGCCTCGCCGAAGCGTTTTTGAACTTGCGCTGTTGTGAAACCCCTTTGGGGTATTTCTCGACAACGCGCGGGTGCCACTGGCTCCGCCAGTGCTTCTTGAGTCGACTAACTCCAATGCAGCACTGGCGGAGCCAGTGGCACCCAATCCTAACTCTAAGCATCCCGAGTCCGAGGATTCTTGATCTCTCAAAAATTGACAATCTGACCATCTCGATACCCGATGAGCGCACTGAACGTTTTCGGACTCACGTCCTTCAGCCGTCTAACCGAACCGTCCAACAACAGGACCCAGAATTCTTTGATGTTGCCCAGGCACTTCAGAGGATCTTTCGGATCCGAGACTAATCCTATGGGCTTCGTCCAGATTTCGGCCAGGTCGTCACCCGTCTCGATCGCTGCAATCGTGTTCGAAGTTCCGTCGGTCACATCGCGCATCCGCAACCCGACGCCCTCTTGGAAGGGCGCGTCGGGACCGGTGAAGACGTGGATGGATGTTTTGCCCTCTTTGCTGACGCCAAATATCTTGGGCATTTTCGTGATCAGCGGTTTGTTATGGGTGCTATCCCAGGGCTCATCCAGTTTGAATTCTGAAAACAATTTCGCTTCATCCAGGAACGGTAACAGGTACACGCGCCAACTCAATCCGGGATGTGGGCCGTCCTTTGCCCCTGGTCCATTCAAGGCCGGGAAGGCGCCAAACACGTCGTGATAATTGTGCAATGCCAGGCCAATCTGCTTCAGTTGGTTTTTGTGCTGCAACTGTTCGGTGGACTTGGCGACTTGTTCAAACGCTGGCTTGAACGCATCCACCAGCTGTTCCAGATTCTTCAATTTCGGAACAGTCAACGAAATCGTGCCTCCCGCATTTTCCAGCTTCGTTTCTGCGATCAGCTGGTCGAAATAGGGCAGGAATCCTTTGCCACCGGGATCGCTGGTCATGGCCTCCCGCAACATGGGAGCTTGCTGCTCTTTGAAACCGCTATAGAGTGACTGCACGATTCCATACACGCCATCCGCCAGCTGCGGTTGCTTGAACTGCAGCGTCACATGCAACAGTTCGGGAGCATCAAAGTCCAGCGACAATCCCAACTCTTTGGCGCCGGAAATGAAACTCGCGAAAGCTCCGATCATGGGAGGCACCTGTTTCAACAATTCTTGAACCGTTCCTTCTACCGGAACGGCATCGACCGCCAGGACCACCAGACGGTTTCCGATCGAATGCAGCCGCTTGGTCAAACCCGACGCGGGAGTCGTCGATTCGCGAGCCGAAATCATCTTCTTGACAAACGGTTCCAGTCCCGCGATCAGCATCGACTCATTGATCATCCCAATCGCCGCGCCATTGACTGGATTGACGATCAGCGCCACGCCTTCGTGTTCGCGGATCTCGATTGTTGACGAGCTGGAGAGTGACGCCAGGATATTGTCGACGGCCAAGGGGGCGCTATTGCGAACGATGATACCGAACCCTGGCTGATCGTTACCCGTCACACTGGGTAAGTGTTGATCGACCAAGACGACGATTTCGTCAACATTCTGCGGAGTCGTTCCGGCGGCATCAACCATCGAGAACAGTTGTTTCATCTCATGCCGCATGGGATAAGGGATCATTTCCTCATTGATCCAGTCCATCGAACCGCCTTCTTTGGAATTCGGCGGAGCAACCTTACGGAACGAGGCGATCAATGGTGCCACGACCGGATGCGCGATGATCCGCCGCGGGTGCACGACAATCGCCGCGAACGCATCCGCCGGAATATAGCTCAGATCCAGCTGGTTGGATGCGGGCTGCAGCGGAGTCACGGGGGCCGCGACTTTGGCCGCCGCGATCGATGGCCTGGACGGGGAATCGGGAATATCTCCAACAACAGTGTTGTCCGCGTTCTGCGCGAGATAAGTGAACTGTACGGGCTTGACGTCTTTAGCGATGAAACGCACGGCGCCATCCATCATCGCCACTAAGAATTTGTCGCCGATCTTGCCGAGGCATTTCAGCGGCTCTTCGGGATCGAAAGGCAGACCGCCCGGTTTGGTCCACACGTCCGCCGTGTCGACGCCACCGACGACGCAGAGCAGCGTATTGGACGTACCGTCGGTGATATCGGCCATTCTCTTGCCCACATCTTTCTGAAACGGCGTGCCGGGCCCCGTCAGGACATGCACACGCGTCTTGCCCTCGGGGCTGGTGCCGAAGACTTTCGGCATCTTGGCGATCAACGGTTTATTGTGCGTGCTATCCCAAGGCTCATCGAATTTGAATTCCTGGAACAGCGCAGCCTGATCGAGACTCGGTAGCAGATAGACCCGCCAGCTGAGTCCCGTTTGGGGGGCATTCTTATCCCCATTTCCGTTGTTCGCCGGGAAATGCTGCTTCGTATCGTGGTAATGGTGAAAGGCTATTCCGATTTGTTTCAGATTGTTCTTGGTGACTCCAGGGTCGCCCTCGGCGGCCTTTTGCTTGGCACCAAACGCTAGAATCCGTTGTTGCAGTTCCGAATTGATTTTGGTGGCGACCGGCGTCGGTCCCGTCGGAGCGGCAGTCGTCGTCGGGCCAGGCGCGGTTAGCCCAGGCGCGGTTGGGGCGGTGCCGGTCGTGGACGTGGCGCCCGTTGTGGGCTTCGAGTCCACCTGAGGGGTGGCTGTTTTTGTGCCAGCTCCGGTCGCGGCCTTTTCGGGCTCCTTGGCGCCACCGCATCCGCCGACCAGGGCTCCGCCAGTCAGCACAGAGATCAACAGGACCAACCAGCCGAACTTTCGCATGAAGATCTTTCATCAATCAAAGAACGTGAGCCGTGGGAATCGGCGAAGAGTTCGCCTTGCGTCCGTACTATCACATATGGCACCGACGATGTCCAGGAGATAGCCGGTATTTGCCCACGAAAGTGACCCCCACCCGGACACCAGCTCGAACTACGGAAGTTCCACGAACTGGCCGTCTTGATATTGCACCAGCTTGCTGAAGGTTTCCGCGCTCAGGCCTTCCTTCCTTCGCACCAAGCCATCAAATAGAAGGATGTAATACACCTTGGTGGTTCCCAGACACTTCAAGGGGTCTTTCGGATCAAAAACCAACCCGCTGGGCTTCGTCCAGATGTCCGCCACATCGTCGCCCACTTCCACCACGGCGATCGTGTTGGAAGTTCCGTCCGTGAGTGACGCAAACTTTGTTCCTTCACCGTTCTGGAAGGGAGTACCTGGACCGGTTAAGACGTGGATCGACGTCTTGCCGTCTTTGTTCTCACCAAACACCTTGGGCATTTTCAGAATGAGCGGCTTGTTATGGGCACTGTCCCACGGTTCGTCCAGGTTGAATTCTCGAAACAGCTGAGATTCGTCGAGATAGGGCAGCAGATAGACCCGCCAACTCAGTCCCGGATGGGGAGCGTCCTTGGCCGCGGGACCATTCAAAGCCGGGAAACCCTGATTGGCGTCGTGATAATTGTGCAGGGCATTACCGATCCGGCTCAAATAGCTGTGATGCTGCTGCAGTTCACCAAGCTTACGTTTGTGCTCGTGCGCCGGTTTGAATGCGTCTGGCAACTTGTCCAGATTCTTCAATTTGGGCACGGTCAACGAAATCGTGTCGGTGGCATGGACCAGTTTTGTTTCCGCGACCAGTTGATCGAAATAAGTCAAAAATCCATTGCCGACTGGATCTTCAGTCATCTGTTCGCGAATCAAAGGCGCATGCTGCTCTTTGGCTCCGTGATAGAATTGCTCTGCCATGCCAAATAGACTCTGTGCCAATTCAGGCGTCTTGAGCTGCAGGTTCAGCTGCAACAATTCCGGAGCGTCCAGGTCCACTGACAAGGCCAACTCTTTGGCGTCCGCGATGTAAGCGGCGAAGGGCGTGATCATCGGCGGCGCTTGTTTCAGCAGCGTTTTGATCGCTTTTTCAATGGCAGCTGCATCAACGGCCAGGACCAACAGGCGGTTTCCCGCGTCGTGCAGGCGCTTCGTCAATGCGGAACTTGGCGCCGTCGAATCGCGGGCCGCAAGCATCTTCTTGACGAACGACTCGGCACCAAAAATGAGTGTCGAATCGTCAATCACCGCGAACGCTATCGAGTTCAACGGAGAAAAGAGGGTCGAGATCCCGTCGTAGTCTCGAACTTCTAACTCCGGATCTCCGGCCCACATGGCCGTTAACAGGGCCTCAATTTTGAGCGGTGCGCTATTCCGCACAACGACACCAAATATTGGAGGCGCGGGCTCTTCAAGATCCACCGCGACTGCCGCAGGCCAGTCTCGGTCCAGTAACACGACAATTTCGTCGATGTTCTGAAACGCCATTCCCGACCTTTCCAAACGGAAGTTCAATCCCAGCTCTTCCAACAGCGGTGGCAAACCCCATTCTGCCTCCAATTTCGCGAAGTTCACCGGGCCATCGGGCAGCAGTTTGCGGAATTCCTGCACGACCGGATGCTCAAAGATGCGACGTGGGTGCAGCACGAGTGCCGCAAAGGCGTCGGAAGGGATAAAATTGAGATCCAGCTTGTGCGAAGCCGGAGCCAGCGGTGTAATGGGCGCGGCAACACCGGTTTGAACTGTTCCTTTTGGCACGGCGGTCCGGCTGGGCAAGGTCTGCGGATCAATCGCCATTCCGTCCGCGTGCTGAACCAGCAACGCAAACTGGTCTGGTTTCACTGTGGCTGGAAGCGAGAGAACGCGTCCGTCCATCATCGCGACCAGGAACTCCGCACCGATATTTCCCAGGCATTTCAACGGCTCTTGAGGGTTGAACTCCAGTCCACCGGGCTTGGTCCAGATTTCGGCCGTGGCTTCGCCCCCGACGACACACAAGATCGTGTTCGAAAACCCGTCTTTTACGTCCTGGAAGGACAGACCAATGTCATTCTGGAACGGGGCACCCTTGCCAGTCAGGACGTGCAGCCGGGTCTTGCCTGCGGGATGTTTCCCAAACTCCTTGGGCATCTGCGGAATCAAGGCCTTGTTGTGTTCGCTGTCCCAGGGCTCATCCAGCTTAAATTTCTGGTACAAATTTGCGCCATCGATATAAGGCAACAGATAGACGCGCCAACTGAGTCCCGGTTGCGGAACTCCTTTCTCCCCATTGCCGTTGAGCGCCGGGAAATGCTTGAACACGTCATGCACGTTGTGAAAGCCGAGTAAAATCTTTTTCAAATCATCCTTGCGGAGTTCGCCGGAAGCCCCTTTCTCCTGTTGCTTCGCCGCAAAGGCCTGAATCTGCTTTTGAATCTCAGAATTGATCTTGATGGCGGCGGGCGCCGGACCGGCCGAGTCCGCGGTTGCCGCGGGAATGGATTTCGCTGGCGTCCCATCGGCATTCGCGGGAGTCGTCGCGATAGGTGCAGTTTTGCTCGCAGACGCCGCCGCGTCCGCGGACTTCACCGGAGACTGGGGTTCGGACGAGGTCTCTTTTGATTGATTCGACGTGGGGCGAGTTGCGACTTTCTCTGGTGCCTTGCCACCACATCCAGTGACTGTGGCACCAACCAGCACCAAGACCAACAAAACCACCCAGCTAAACTTCCGCATAGATTACTTTCGTCGTTCAAAAAGCGTGACCCGTCAGAATCAGCGAGGCGTCCAGATTGCGATGTTACTATCACATCCAGAACTGGCGATGTCCAGGAGATAGCCGGTATTTGCTCACGAAAATGACCCCCAACCGGACGCCAGCGACAGTGCCTTAACCGAATTTTTGCGCCCGTTGGAGTCCCGTCAGATGTAACGATGAAAAACAAGTGTCGTCGAGCGTGATGACGCGGAATTTTGCAATTTGATCATGAGGTTTTTCCGACTTAGTGTTGGGTATTGAGATGGAAGGTTTGAGCGAGGTCG
>JAQGHT010000829.1 GCA_028291565.1 Planctomycetaceae bacterium
TGGGACACTCCGCTCAACCCCCGGCTAATATCTGCCATCCCTCCGGGATGAAGATAGACCCCTTGATTCTGACGCTTGATTCCGCGCAACAAAAACTGCGTAAAAACTTTTCCGGGATGCATCATCCCACTTTTTGGCTCTCATCATGGTGGATGTTGCCACCGCCAGCGCGCAGCGTTGGCTCATCTCGGATTGTTGTGAGGGTACCGATTATTCAGGATCTGTGAAATAACAACAGCCGGCAGTTCAAGTCGCTCGATGCAGCAACGTGACTGTAGAGCAGACATTCCCGTTTGTCCGGCGATCGCTCCGAAAGTTGGTGACGCGTCGATCCTTAAGTTGAGGCGACAATGCCTCTGCTCATCACGTCAAGGACACGAAAAATTCCAACGGGTTCGAAGGACCGATCCAATATCAGGCCTGGATCAGTAACAACGTCCGCTCGGGGAGTTGCTGAGCGACGCCTTGAATGACGTCGCCCTTCATGACACGCCACAGATTTCCGCGTTGGGAGGCTCCCATAAACAACCGTTCTACTCCCATCGTGACGGCGAAATCAACGATCGTGTCGGCGATGCTGTCCGCCGTGGCATAGAGAAAACGGACGTGCACACCAGCCGCAAGTGCTTGTGCCCTGATTCCTGAAAACATTTCTTGAGCAGCCACATCTTCTTCCAGCGAGGGCTGTTTCACCGCTCCCATCGTGACAACCGCGACGTGCCGCACGAACAGGATCAGCAATTCGGCATTGTGGATTTTTGCTTCTCCGATCGCATAATTCGTGAGTTTCGAATTGCCTTGTGTGGCGACCATGAATCGCGTCCTGGCATGAACATGGGCTGTCGCAACCTCCTGTTGATCAACGATCGTCAGGTCGTGCAACTGGGTCATCAGGGTCTGGACACGGACTCCGATTGCGGTCCGGTGATGAGCCAGTAAACGGGCGGTCAATCCAAGCAGGACAATTGTTCCGGCGAAGATCAAGGCATGAGGTTTCTCAAAGGCGATCGAAATCCAGATGGCGATCATCAGCACGGCCAGCAGACCCATGACGATCCGCTCCCAGATTCGAAGCGCCAGGCCCGGCGTGGTCACACAACTGCCGAGATTCACGGCCACAGCGCCGACAACGCCGATGGCATACAAGTCTGCCAGATGTCCCACGTCCGGCACAATAAGCACAAGTATTAAGGGGATTGCTGTGCCAATGAGCAGCGGAAGGACCGGCATGCCCCAGAAATTCAAGCCAGCGAATGGACCAGGCAGCTCACGATCGCGAGCCATCATGTATTGAATACTGACCAGGTCTGAAATTGCGGTATTTACGGCAGAGAGCAATAACAACGCAAACACGACAGACGCGACAGCTGCGAAACTTGGACCGACGTAATAACTGGCAAGGACCCGCAACATGTCGTCGCGATGCAGGGAATAGGCCAGAGACGCGTCGCCGTCCCCCAGCACTTCGGGTGGGACAGCCAGCATGGCCATCGTCAGGACGAGATTGAGAATCACAATTTCAGCGAGGACCGGCCAAATGGCGCGACGGGCGGTCTTTGCCACCGGCTCGACCATGATCCCGGTCATATTGGCGACCGCTTCGACACCGGAAATCGCCAGAATGATGGCCGTGAACTGCGTCCACCAGCCCATCGGGGAACCTGTTGGTGCCGTCACATTCGCCCAGCTCAAGTACGGGGCTGCTGCGACGCCCACGGTCATGCTGAAAATGATCGTCAGCAGCGCGGCGACAAGTGCCGCCAGGCCCGCTTTGGTCGGACCAAAGTAATTCATCACTCCCAGCAAAAAAATACTCAAGGCCGCCCAGACCCCAGGGATGGGGACGTTGAGATAATGGAACGCATCCAGGGCCGAGAGTGCCGCCGTGACGACATAATCGGCCCCCAGCAGCAAGGCACCGATCACGGCGAGTGTTTGGGAACGATGTTTGGCAGACGAGTAAACGCCGCCGCCGTCGGGATACAACCGGCAGACGACCGAATAGGCCCAGCCGACCGCGACCAGCAATACCGACATGGCTAGCATGAACCACAATGAGGCATGCTGCGTGTAGAAAAAGCACAGTCCAAGGACATACAGACGGCTTGTGCCCCAGTCTCCAAAGAGCATGGGCACGGCATGATACCAATGCAACTGCCGAGGACGTTGCGAAGTACTCAACATAATGATCGCACCTGAAGACGCAGCGTCCATGCGCTGGACGAGGGTGATTCCAACGTGGAATCACGGAAATCATCGAAACCACCTTCACGGAATGAAAGTGACGCGATGTTCCTCGACTTGCCTACGAGGTTAGCTGACGGGCTCGGAGTCGAGTTCTCTCCGTTCGGAAGTCATTTTTGCCATTGGAATTAGATTCCAAACCGGCATTGATCCGAATTCGCCCCTAAAAAGTGGTTCCCCCGTTCTGCTCTGTTCGAGCAGATTCAGCGACCATCACAGTACGCATGGTGACGTCTGTCGTCTTCGCGGAGGGATTTTACGCGGATAGGCGGGCGGATGCCAGCAGACCTGCCGCTGAAATCATGAGATTTTGGGGGTAGAAGGAGTGCACCGTCCCAAAGTCTCACGACTTCGGCTACGAGAGTTGCGATTGAAATCGTGAGATTTCGGGCGTAGAAGAAGCAAACCTTCCCGAAGTCTGACGATTTCGGCTACGGCGTGAACCGAATCCCTTTAATGTCCAACAGAGGAGTCTTCAACGGTCCCATCGATCGCAAAGTGACGCGTTGCCGGCCAGGCTCCACGGCGATTTCGCCCATTGGCGACTGCCGATAATCATCCCAGGTTCCAGTTCCCGCCACCTTGCCCGTCAGCGATTTTGTTCCCACTTCAAGCTGCCAGGTCTGACCCGCCGCATTATTTTCACAGGCGTAATCAAACGTCACTTTGTAGACTCCTGGCCGCTTGACATCGATCGTCCAGGCTGCGAAGTCTTCGTGGCTCGACCAATAGCCGAGGTTTCCATATTGAGTCTCCAGAACCAATGTCGGGCCATAGATTTCGCACGTTTTCGAAGTGAGTTCGATCGCTCCCCCGGAACCACCCGAGACGACCGCCGGAACATTCCCGGCGAATTGTTTTCGCTTGGGTAAGGTCACATTCGCGCGGACGTAAGCAATGATGTCGGCCACGTCTTGCGGCTTCAGATCCTTTTCGATCCCTTCGGGCATGGTCGATTTGGATGACCCCACTAATTCTTCAAGGTATTCCCTTAAAATCACCTGCTCTTTGCCCTCGGCGGCTTTCAAAGTAATGCTGTTGCCCGATTCCGAAGACAACATGCCACTGAAGGAACGGCCAGACTTGGTGACTGCGGTGTAGTTCAGGAACTTGGTTTCGACCGCTCGGTTCGGATCGAGGATTGCGATTAGCATTGCTTCGGGGGATTTATCCGTTAATGCCGTCAAATCCGGCCCCACTTCATGCCCTGCCCCGCCCAGTTTATGGCATTGAGCACACGTCTTCGCAAATAGTTGCTGCCCATGGGTGAGATCTCCTGCGAGAGTGAGGGCTGGTTGAAAATCGGAAAGAACTTGAGTCCGGCTGGACATCGTCGAAGCCAGCAACTTTACAGCGCGGTCTCGCAGTTCTACGTCAGAAAGTCCAGTCAGCCGCTGACGCCGAGCGGCATCAAAGGCTTGCGGTTCTAAAATCTGATTTTCGATGGCGAGAATCAGTGCCGCTGGTCCATCGCTACGGCTCAGCAAGAGATCGAGAACGAGGTTTCTCTGGGAGGGCGAGTAACTCTTCCATGGTTCAATCAACGTCACGGCCGCGTTCTTGGCGCGGGATTGGCCGATCGCTTCGGCAGTCGCTTGTCGGATTTCCGGTGCCTCGTTGGGTGACAGCAACTTCGCCAAGACAGTCAAATCTTGATCCGCGGTGGCCCGGTCGCGGCCCAGAACCTTGATCGAGACCACACGGTCTGCAGTCGCGACTAGTGGATCGGCCGCACGCTTCGCGGCTGCGGCGAGGAGCCCTCGGACTTGTTCGAGAATCCGGGCCGCGTCAGGATGCGATGACTGCTTCCACGTGTCGAGTGATTTCTGTTGCCGGTCCAGAGTGCTCAGGAGTGTCGCCACCGCGCTGAGTTGCCACGTTGCGTATTCGCCATTTTGCGATTTCGTGGCCTCATCCAGCAATTTGAGCAACGCGTTGTCGTTACCGAACGCTGAAGCCATTCCCAATAGCCGTTCGATGAAATTGTCGTTGGGAGTCGCCCGATCGGGTCGATTCAGGGCCGCCAGCAGCACTCCTTCAATATTGTTGTGATTGATGGAGCTCATGACGGCGGCGAACAGATAATTGTTCCCCTTCACCGATTGGGCCAATTCGCCGAGTATTTGTGCCGAGTCCGGGTCGGAAAGTTCTCCCAGGGTGTAGGCCAGTTGCAGGCGAACTAACGGATCAGCATCTTTGCTGAGCGAATGGAGTCTTGTCAGCATTTCTGCTGGCCGATCCCTCAAGCTTTCGACCAGCCGCACGGCTTGACGTCGAAGTTGTGGTTCCGGATGGCTTAAGCACTCCTGAATGACTTCTGGCGTCAGGGCATTCAATCCATCGAGCGCACACAGCGCATGCAGTCGAGAAAGCGGCCGAGTCGCCTGAGTGGCGACTTGTTCCAAGGGCTTGACCGCTGCCAAATCATTGCGTTCGATGAGCAATCTCTGGACCGTGTCCCGAGTCCACCCGTTCGCGGCATTCGGACTGTTCAGGACCTCGACGAGTTCCGCTGTTGAAAGCTTGTTGAGCCGCAGAATCGGCCGGAGTTTGGCGTTGGCCGGGAAGACTCGATACAGCCTGCCTTTGTCGTGACCGGCCCGCAGATCGAGTCGCTTCTGCCAGTCCGGCGGAATCCATTCCGGATGTTCGATGACATGCCGGTACATGTCGGCCACCCACAACGCGCCGTCCGGTCCGGTCTTGATCATCGTCGGCCGGAACCAGTTGTCACTCGACGCCAGAAACTCCGATTGCTGTTCGTCATCGGCTCGCTTGCTCGAGAATGTCACGCCATTCCGAGTCATCACTTCACGGTGAACGAGATTGTGGACAGGTTCGCTGATGAAGCAACTGGCATTGAAGGCGTCTCCGAACAGTTCGTCGCGATAGACCATCGTGCTGCAGGCTGATGTGAAACGATTGGCGGTATGCAGATCGTTGAATCGAGCCCGAGTCGCACTTAGCGGGAAACAAGGAGCCGCCCCGGGGGCGATGGAAACGTGGAATTGCGGGTCGATGCCTGCGAAGTGGGGATTGCGACGCAGGTAGCGATCTTCCAACACGAATTGATACATTGGATTGGAGTTGTTGCAGCCGAACCAGTTGCCCCAGTCGTCACGATTGCGGCCGAACTGAGACTGTCCGGTCACAGCATCGAGGTCTCCGCTGTCCGGGTGAATCCGTAAGTCGCGGCCGCGGATATCGATCGTCTTACCTGTCTTCGTCGATTTTACCGTGCCGCCGCTATCGCCATTCGCCAGATAGATCCAATTATCGAGCCCCCAGACGAGTCCATTGACGCGATGTTGCTGATTGCCCTCGGCGAATCCTGTATACAGGACTTCTCGCTTGTCGGCTTTGCCATTGCCGTCTGTATCTTCCGCGTAAAAGACGTCCGGTGCGGTGGAAACCAGCACCCCCTTGTTCCACGGCATCACGCCCGTCGGGTATGGCACATCCTCCAGAAACAGCGTTGACTTATCGTATTTTCCATCGCCATTGGTGTCTTCGAGATAGCGGACGCGGCCACCGGGCTTGCCTTGACCATCGACCCCTTTGGGATAGTCTGCCATTTCGACAACCCATAGTTTGCCATCGGGCCCCCATTCAAAAGCGACCGGATCCATCGTCAGGGGTTCGGTCGCCATTTGCTCGACGACAAATCCCGGCCGGGTCTTGATGGACTTCAGTGCTTCTGCGGGAGATTTCGCTCCCGGCTCGACGTCTCGCAGGATGGTCTTGATCGACCTGCGATCGATGAGATCCGGCATTTTCGCCGTGTCTTCGTTCTGCCAGACGAGCAATCCGGAATGCACCCAGAATCCATTGTTGGAGCCATCCGCGCGGATGATCGGCGGAATCTCCTGGTCAGCTGGTTTTTCGCCACGCTTTCCCGCCAGAACTTGCCGAGTCCATCCTTGTTTGTCTGGCTCCCATAAGTGGACCGAGTATCGTTCCGCGTTGGAAAACAGGATGTCATCGTGACCATCTTCGTTGAGATCGATGAACCGCAAGCCGGTGTCTTCATGATCTGATTTGGGATACCGCACGATTTCGGGAAGCATTTCTGGCGCCTCTGCCGTTGTTCCTTTGGGCCAAGTCCAGACCACGACATCCTGACGGCCATCCTCGTTCACATCCAGGAGACGGAAGGTTGTCGTCGATCCGTCTTTACTGCGCAATGAGCGACCTCCCAAAAGATTCTTGTTGAGTCGCCCCAGAGCCTCCTTGAACGTCAGAAACTTCACCTTCTTGCCATGCTTTTGGACAGCATGGTCGATCATCTCCACGACCTGCTCGGCCTTGATCCAACCATGTGGATGGAACACCAGATTGAGCACTCCTTGTTTGATGACCGTGCAATCAATTGCCGCTTTCCAATCCTCAAGCGTGATTGGATTATTGGGCTTTTGCTTGTGCTGCGCCGCCCAGTCGCTGGGAGTCAGGCAGGGGAATTCCCAGCACAGATGGTCGATGACATACGGATACGGATAGTTTTCAATCGTATTGACGAAGGTCCGATCGGCTGGCAGATATTTTTTAAATCGCTCGGCTCCGTTTTTGTCGAGCACCAATTCTCGCGGCAAGCTCGGATCGTCGGATGTGAAGACTTGAAAGACTGACGAATCGATCTGCAGGAACTTCCCTTTTTCGGACTTCTTGTTGAAGATTTCCGCGAAGAAACGCGGGCTGAGCGTATTCAATGAATCGCAGCACGGCATGCGGAAGGCAACCGGCTTGTTGTTGGGAATCTGATGCATCAGATCTACACACCGGTCATAGGTCGATTTGGCTTTGGCGAAATCGCCATCTTTCAGCAGCGGGCAGGGATGATCGACCGTGTGGACCTCAAGACTCAGTCCCTCATTGATCCATTGCTGCAGGTGTGGATGTTGGGGATCGATATTGCACGTCATAATGCTGACGGGCGCCCGGCCGTCGATCTGCTTCAGGCGGTTCAGAATCGGCCGCAGGTATTGTTCCCACTTCTCATGGCCGCGCATGTCGTCGATGGCCAGAATGATGACGGCCTCGACTCCTTCGTCGCCGACCCATTGCGGTGTGATCAGCTTCGGGAAATCTCGATGCGGGTAATACGGATTGCAGGTTTCATCGAGGTACGTGAACCGATTGCCTGCGGGCTTCGCGATCGGTGCCTGACCAAAAAGGACGTTGGTGGTCAGTCCCGCTCCGAGAAGCGTCCAACTCAACAACAGGCACCACATGCGGGACTGAAACATGAGGAAGTCTCCAAAGTAGGGGTCAGGCACCGCAGATTTCAGATTTGGCGGGGTCAAGACGGGTCTACGAATTCAGCAATTTTCCGCCAATTCCGAATTCTGCGGAGCCTGACCCCGGTCGCCGCTAACCACCTGACCCCGGAGTTTAGTACTTCCAAACGAAGGCACTAGGGGTTTGGCGGACCGACTCGGACGTTACGGAATTTGACCAGCGTGCTGTGATTCTGCAGTCCGAGGAACCCTTTGTGCAGCCGTAATTTGCTGAGTGGATGCGTTTCCGGTGTGATCTGGACCACGGTTTTGCCGTTATGGACAGTCTTGATCAGACCGCCCTGGCAATTGATTTCCAGCGTATTCCATTGTCCGTGCGGCTTGCTGACTCGGGGATTCGCGCCGGCAATGTCGTAAACCGATGCGGAATACTGAAAATCTTTGAGTGTCTTGTACTGTTCGGCGGCATCGTCCAGCATCTGAACTTCGAAGCCGGCGGGCGGCAATGTGTCATTGTCGCGATGGTGATTGCCGTCTTTGGGGACTCGGACATAGACGCCGCTGTTCCCACCGGCCGAGACCTGATAGTCGACCCGGAAATTGAAGTCGCCGTATTCCTTGGCTGACCGCAGCCACGGACCTTTCTTGCCCGTGCAGGTCAGCAAACCGTTCTGCACTTCCCAACATTTATCGGCGGACTCTTCCGCACCTTCCCAGCCCGTCAAATCTTTGCCGTTGAACAACCTCTGAAAGCCCAGTTCGGTCATTTGGATGTTGCGAATCAGGTATTGACCGCCGAGCGGAACTTCCACCTGCAGCCCCACATACCCACTTTTGGCCGTCAGTCCGCCGACCTTGTAGGCTGGCTTGCCATTGATTTCCAGGGCGACGGTGTCTCCGACGACTGTGATATCAAACACGTTCCAGTCACCCGGCTTGATCAGACCGGTGCTGCTGGCTCCGGGCAGACTGCTGATGTTCCCTTCTTTACCCTGCAACAGATTGATCTGATAGCTTGGCTTGGGGAACGGGGCACCTTCGCCGCCCGATCGGATATAGATTCCGGCGTCGTACTTTTCGGCCTTCAAAGCCTTCCATTCGATGTGCAGTTTGAAATCCGCATATTGATGATCCGTTCGCAGCCAGCCATTTCCGTCCTTTAGCAGCAGTTGCCCATCCTGGATCTCGACTTTCGCGCCGTTCTCGATGTTCCAGCCGTCCAACGTCTTGCCGTCGAAGAGTGAAAAAGTGTTTTCGGCGACTGCAGGTTTGTCTGCGGCATT
>JAQGHT010000449.1 GCA_028291565.1 Planctomycetaceae bacterium
AAACTCCTGCACGGAATTTCTGTTAAACGAAGGCGTTTCCGGAATGCTGACTTGTTAAAGCATTCGGCGCCCGGCAAAACAATCACGCAAAACGACTGCGTCTCGCGTTTTATACTGTTCGCGGCCAGCAATGAGAAGTTTTCGGCACTGATCCACGCGATCGAATTTTTGCTCACGCGGAGCATAACTCGATAAGTCGCAGTCGATGCTCATAGAGGCCACATCATATACCTTTCTAACATCAAACATCGTTGGCGCCAAACGTTAACCCGAAAAGAGCCACCCGACGCGGGCCCCGCTGCGAACGTCGTGAAAAATTTCTAAATGGGGATTTCAATGTCGTCAGACCGGATCATTTACGCATCACTACCAGCACAAAACGCCAGTTTTGAAGTTGCTCTGCGGGCTGGTATTGATGCCCTAAATGATCCGGTCGGTCGAGATTGAGTCAGTCCGGCGATTGCCCAGCGATCCCAATTTCCGGCCCTCCGTAGCCAAACGAAAATGCGTTCTGTAACATCTATCCCACCAATGTGTTGCCGATTTTCGGCGTCAACGTCTGAGGAGGTCTGTCAGTGTCTGAGACTCCTGATTACCCGCATGATCTAAGCCAGGAAACAGTTGTTCCCGTCGAGGGACTCAAGGAGTTTCTGACGAAGCTTTTCGTCAAGAAAGGCATGTTCGCCGCGGAAGCTCGGATTGTGGTTTCGCGGCTGGTAGAAGCCGACCTGCGTGGAATTCAATCGCACGGCTGCCGGATGGTTCCGCAATATCTGCGAGCGATGGATGACGGTCACATTGATCCGCGTGGTCAAGTGCTGAAAATCACCTCAACTCCCGCCATGGCCGTCCTGGACGGAGGCCGGTCGATGGGTCATCTTGCGGCGACCAAGGGAATGCAGCTGGCAATCGAGATGGCCAAGTCCGTGGGGACGGGAACCGTCGCCGTTAAGAACAGCCAGCACTTCGGTGCAGCCTCCGTTTATACTTTGATGGCGGTACAGGCCGGCATGATCGGCTATTGCACAACCAATACCGCACACGCTACGGTTGCTCCCTACGGCAGTCGGTCTGCCGGCACGGCCAACAACGCCTTTTCCTGGGGTGCGCCGGTGCGCAGCGGACCTCCGTTCGTGCTCGATATGGCCGTCGCGGTCTCATCGTGGGGCAAAATCTTCGCGGAAAAATTCTACGGCGGAGAAATCCCGCCCGGCTGGGCCTACGATGCCAATGGCCAACCCACGACGGAACCGGCCGCCGCCAAAGTTCTATTACCCGCTGCGGGAGCGCGTGGCTACGGCCTGGCCGTCCTCAGTTCTATCTTGGCAGGAACGCTGGTGGGTGGCAAAATGCCCATTCATAAGACTCGGGGAGTCGAAGCCGAGGGTTCAGAACACTTTTTCTATGTGCTTGATTTGACGAAATTTACCGAACCAGACGCCTACTACAGTGAAATGGACAAGGCGTTCGCAGATCTGAGGGCACTGCCTCCCGCTCCGGGGTTTGATAAAGTGCGAATTCCTGGTGAAATGGAAGCAGAACGATTTGCTCAATGGTCAGTCACAGGGATTCCCCTGCATCGCGCTCCTTTGGAGCAACTCGCGGAACTCGCCGCCAAACATGATTTGGCGGTTCCCTGGTCTGTATGATGTCAAATTCATAGGAATTTCTTGGGAATCACGTCGCAACTCGCTAACATTCAGTTCCGCAGTCCGGAATGCTGCTTCGGCAATGGCGGTTGCACGACGAAAGGCAAGACATGGCTAAGAAGAAGACCTTAGGCAGGATCTCGGAAGGAACTCGCGTGCGGGTCCGCGAAGGTACGACGTCGCCCGAGTTCCCCGAAATCTCCATCGCCGGCTGGACGGGCACAGCGTGCGAAGTGACCGGCAAGCCTCCGGCAATCAGTTGTGTCCTGGAATGGGATGCCGATACGCTCGCGCGCATGCCCGCAGATTACGTCGCGAAATGTGAAGCCGGTGGATTGTACCACTTGATGGCCTGTCTGAGTGAAGATGTTCTGGATCCGGTTTAGGCCAGACCAATCAGCTGCCGGGCTCTATCCCTGGTGACTTGTTGATGTCCCAGACATAGGGGTGAGCGCTCCGCGGCCGATTGATTCCGTGAAAGAATACAGCGTCATGTTTCAGCAAGCCCCGCCAAACCGACGTGACTTTCTGCGTCAAGCGGGCGGTGGATTTGGCCTGATTGCCTTATCCGCGATGTTGCGTCAGGATGGTTTGCTGCAGGCGGCCCCACCAGCCCTGACAAATCCGCTGGCTCCGCAGAAGCCCCATTTCGCCGCCAAAGCCAAACGCGTCATCTATCTCTTTCTTCACGGCGGGCCGAGTCATGTCGACTTATTCGACCCGAAGCCTGACCTGATCAAGTATGCGGGCCAACCGTTGCCCGAGAGTTTTGGCGCCGTGATGACCCGCCGCAAAGTGGCCGCCAACCCGTTACTGGCACCGATCAAGAAATTCCAGCCGCGAGGCCAGTCCGGCCTCGAAATCAGCGATTTTCTGCCACATCTGTCCGAGTGCGCCGACGATTTGTGCATTTTGCGAGGCTGTCACGGGGATAGCGTCAATCATCCGCAATCGGTTTATCAGATGAATACTGGCAGTATTCTGATGGGTAAGCCAAGTCTCGGAAGCTGGGTTACTTATGGGCTGGGGACGGAAAACCAGAACATGCCGGCATTTGTCGTGCTGCCCGATCCCGGAGGTGGTGCGAAAGGAGGCCCGCCCGCATGGGGCAGTGGTTTTCTGCCCGCCACCTACCAGGGGACGACCATGCGTCCCGGCAAGAATCCGATCCTGAATCTGCAACCTCAACCGCAAATCTCCGATGCTCAACAGCGGGCCACCTTGGATCTCGTCCGGAAACTCAATGCCCGACATCTGGAAGCCCGCGACAATGACGGGGAACTCGAAGCCCGCATCAATGCCTATGAACTCGCCTATCGGATGCAATCAACCGCACCCGAGATCGTTGACTTCAAGCAAGAAACGGCAGAGACACTCGCGCTATACGGCATTGGCGAGCCCGACACGAACGAGTTTGGTATGCGTTGTCTGTTGGCCCGGCGGATGATCGAGCGTGGCGTCCGGTTCGTGCAGCTCTATTCCGGCGACACAAATGGCTGGGATGCTCACAACAATGTCGCAGAAAACCACGGTTTGTATAGTCGTCGAACAGACAAACCGATGGCTGCATTATTGAAAGATCTGCGGCGTAAAGGCTTGTTTGAAGACACGCTCGTAATTCTCGGCGGTGAATTTGGCCGGATGCCCATGAGCGAGCAGGGAACTGGTCGAGATCACAATCCCTGGGGTTACTCGGTGATCTTGGCGGGCGGTGGAGTCAAAGGGGGAATGGCCTACGGAGCCACGGACGCCGTCGGATTGCGAGCGGCCGAGAACAAAGTCCACGTCCACGACCTGCACGCCACGATCTTACACCTTCTGGGCTTCAATCACGAACAACTCACCTATTTCAACAATGGTCGCGACGAACGTCTGACTGACGTCGCCGGGCACGTCGTAAAAGAGATTCTGACATAAAGACGAGCACAATAATTGCTGTCGTGTTTTGGAGGCGAGGCTTTACTGGTGAAAACTCGGGGTTGACTTTGGAAGCATCGATTAGGATGGGACGTCGTTTCGTCTTACGGTTCAACCTACTGTAGCCCCGAGAGGGGCGGACGAGCATAGCCTGGGGCGAAGTCCCGCAGGCCGAGCCCCATGTAACGAGCAGAAATTACACATAAGCCCGGCGGGGCAACCGCTCATGGAGTCGGAAATCACGCGAAATGTCTCGGCCACCCCGCTGGGGCTCATCTCCAAATCATTGTGTCGCAAAAATGGGAAGGCCTCAATTTCGCGCCGATCCTTAAATACTCTTTTGTCCACTATCGCATCCCGACAAATGGATCCGACAGTAATTACTTTGCCGGTACTTCGCGCATCAAATGCACGGCTTTATGATCCTGGAAAGTGACCGCAGCAGCCTCGAAACGCGGGACTCCGTCCACCCAGACTTCGCACGGAGAATGCGTCTCCTGCGATGTCAACAACACATCTCCCACTTGTAGCCCCGTCAGTTCCTGAGTGGTCAAGGTGGCGCGGGCCAGAATGACCCGCAGGGTCGATTCCGGCGCGAGAGAATGCGTGCCTGAAGAATCGATCGTGACCGAGTCCGTGTGCATTGGATTGCGCTGTCGAGCAAGTGCGGACGTTAACCCGCGCAATGGGATCAATGATTGCAGCCCCTCCCGAGTCATCGCAATGTTCAGGTTGCCGGAGTATTCACCGAGACGCAGGCGGAATTCGAGATTCGCCAGGACAGACGTCAAATTGATTGGGATCCCGGCAATCCAGGCGTCATCAACTGTCAGCGGATCGTTCGGGAAGTCTTGCAACTCGTGCGGTCCCGTTGAATGCGTCAATGCATGGCAGACGCTTGATACGCAACGCTGAAACAGTCGAATTTCAAGCGGTCCCATCTTGACTGGAGTGAGAGCTGGTAAACTGGCGGGCGAGGCCAGCGATTCGGTCGCTCCCAGCATGAGATCGAGGTGGGTCGCCACCAGGTGCGGGTCAAACACCACCCACACCGGAGTACCGGGAATCAACGAATCGATGCGGAATGCCTGTCGCAATCGATTCGCAGCCACAAAATGATGCAGGCGGATTGCCGTTCCTGGCTGAGGCTGGGCATCCCAGGCTGGCTGATGAGTCTGCGAAAACACTTCGAGTAGCCGGCGACGGAATTCGTCTTGCCAGACGTCAAACCCCTCGATCGCCCACAACGCCTGTGCAGACCCAGATCCGAATTCTCCGGCCGTCCATTGGCGATTGGATTCCGCACCGCCTGGCCGCCCCCGGTCCGAATTTCGACGTGTTAAATCCAGACCTGACAAGAGTGAATGAAGTTCGGAAGGACTGAGCGGAACAGACATGACAGGCATTCCATTGCGAGTTGAAGAATCGATCGATGCGGGTCCGGCAATCAGCCGTCGGCAATTGCCAAGCATGATTCGAGAGGGCCACGCCCTTTCGATTCGCACACCTTATACTGTTCGCAGCCACGAATGAGTCTTTATCAATACTTGTTCCAGCGATCAAATGTCTCATTCTTAACCGTGCGCGGTATAAGTGAGTCCGATTAGAGCCCGGCGGCAGATCGAATCAGTACAGCGTCGCACCAGTCGGCGTGGTCCAGCAGGTCTCCTTCATCCGCGAAATCGACGGATAATGTCAATCGCTTGATGCTTTGCATCGACAGAGGCCCGATGGGAACTGGGGCCGTTTTGCCTCGAACGATGTCGGACGTGAAGATAGGCTTTCCGTCCGCCAAGACTCGAAATACCACACTTCCACGGCCTTCTGCCGCCGCATCGATGCCAACTGTCGCTTGAAATGTGGCGAATTCGCCTTTCAAGTCATAAGTCACCAGCGATTGACCATGCACACCCAGCCCTCGGGAGTATTCTCGATCTCCCAGACGTAGCGGCCCGCCGATGGCATTTTGATTTCGTCTCAAAGGCCAGACCCGTGTCAGGTAGGGCGTTGAAAGAAACTCTGAGGGTTCAAGATCCGACAAATAAACGACCCGTCCACCAAGAAATTGGAGCGAAATCACTTTTTCGAGGGGAATGATCAGATCAGCCCCGAACGCGGCACGGCAATGAAGCTCGGTTCCCCCTACTAATTTCAGTGCTCCAATCGCCAACTGGCTGCCGTCTTCGAGAATCGCCAACGTTTGAGGCTCTTTGACTGTTGGAAAGCTGGTGAGTTCCGGGTTCATTCCAAATGCCTGAACGGCATCAACACCCAGCATGGTTTTGCCGGCAGCGGTTTTCAGCTGAAAAAATTTCTTTTTCAGGCCTTCCAACTGTCCCGCCAGACGATCGCCATTCGCCAGGTACAGGACATCCTGTGTCTGTTTTTGATCTCGCAACCGGGCCAGAATTCGGGAGCGTTCCAGTAATCCGCGCTGAGGCAACAACACCGCTCCCCGCAATGTTTCCAGAGGCACTTTGACTTCGGGCCAGGCCGGAAATTGATTCCAGGAACCACGCAAAGCTTCTTCATCGATCCCGTTGGGCAAGATTCCTAAGCGGTCGCCATTGGCCAGCAGCAGTTGTGGAGAATCTTCCAGTAATCCGCCCGGTTGGTTCTGCCAATCAAGCCGCAAGATTTCATCGCGTTTCAAACTGATCGGCGGCTTCGCATCTAAACGGAGCTTCGTGTCGGTCAGTTCAATCAGTGTCCCTGCGTGGACCTGACCCGCCAAATCTGTCACTTGAGCCAGATGCTTATCCAGGGCCGCGACGGGTCGGATGTGGGCACCAAAGACGACACAGAGCACGAGGAGCCAGGTCGGGAGGAATTGTCGACCGCGTTGGTATTTCATGAACAGCGCCTTCATGATCGCAAACCCACGGTGTGGAAAGGGCGGGCGTTCAAACTTCATATTTGGTGATCGGACCACATCCCTGGCGTTTCGACTTGCGGGCCTACCAATTTTGAGATTTGATCTCCCGATCCCCAATTCGGCGACCTTCGATGAAAAGTCCAGTTTCCGAAGAATATCGCATTGCAATCCGTTAGTGCATGGATGTATTGAACTGTTGCAAAAATAAAGCAGATTCAAAACTGTCGCTTCGGGCTTGTCGTATGATCAAGTCCTTCATTCCTTCTCCGGCTGCGCCAGCCGAAAACGGACGGAAAACGTGCTGCCTTCGTGCAATTTGCTGTTCACGTTGATGCTGCCACCGATCGATTGAACCAGATGTTTCACAATTGAAAGTCCCAGACCGGTACCGCCCACTTCCCGTGACCGGTGCCGGTCGACCCGGTAGAATCGTTCAAAAATCCTGGGCAGATGTTGCTGCGGAATTCCAATCCCGGTGTCTTTGACCTCCAGGTAGCCCGCATCGGCATCTTGCCGAGTCAACAGCGTGACTACGCCGCCCGGTTCCGTATACTTCAGAGCGTTGTCGACCAGGTTGTCCAAAATATGTTCCAGGGCCTCTTCTTCAGCCAGGACCCGCAAGCCTGATGGCGCAACCACTAAAGACAGACTCAATCCCTTGCGTTCCGCTGTTTGCAGATGCCGTTCGTAACAGACCCGCAGAACCGCTTCCACTGAAACTGGATGTGGTTCGCGTAGCGACGGTTCAGATTCCAGA
>JAQGHT010000505.1 GCA_028291565.1 Planctomycetaceae bacterium
TTCTCGACTGGCCCGAAACCAGCTGGGGCTGGCGTCAATACAAGAAGCTGGCGGGAGCCGGCGACCTGTTTGACATGACGATTCACCGCATCGACTACGCGCAGGATCTGATGGGCACGATGACTTCGATCTGCGGTGCTGTGGCCACATACGCTCCGCGCGACAAGAATCCTGATGGAACGGCCTGTGCCCCGTCTGAAGTGGACGACTGGTCGGCCTTGATCTGCCAGTTCAATCGAGGTGGCGTTGGTGTCCTGGAAGGCAGCACGCTGATGAAGGGCTACCATTACGAGGGATTTGGGCACGATTGGGCGGAAGTCAACGGCAGCGAAGGAACCGCCGTTTATCAATTGAAGGAACCGAACACGATCCTGGTCGGTAAGCAGGGCCAGTCATTGCAAAAAGTCGAAGTTCCGGCCGAATATCTGGCTCCTGCAGGCAGCCCGCGAGATCCCAAAGTTGGCGTTCCAAGCACAGTCTTCCGCTACGATCTGGTCTGGGAATTCGTGTCTGCGATTGTTGAAAAACGCGATTGTAAGCCTGGTTTCGACGATGGAGCTTCGGCCCAGGCTGTCGCCGATTCAGTTCTCGATTCCTTTGAGAAGCGAACCTGGATTAACGTCAATCACGATCTGGGGTGAGAATAAGAACACGGAACAGCAGTGTGTCGGACGCAAAACCTATTCCAGGTACGTTGAGCGACCGCCCTCGGATCATTGGTTACGACGTGGCTCGATCGTTGGCGATTCTGGCGATGATCGTGGTCCACTTTTCGTTGGAGATGGCCACAGACCGCGAGAATCCCGCCTGGCTGGACGCGATTCTCGCGGAATTTGGACCTCGTCGCGACTCAACGACTCCCCGTGTCTGCGGGCTCGTGTTCTTCCTGTTGATCGTTATTGCGTCCTGGTTGTGGAAACGGCATTTTCAGTATGGGCCACTTGAGCAGCTGATGCGCGTTGTAGCTGGAAATCAGCTTTATTCGTCGCAGCGATCAAAGAATTCTTGAGTCGCCTATTTGACCCGAGTCGCCCCACGTTCACATGGCTCCCCAATGATCACTCAATCCATGTGTTCAAGTGCTCCGCGCAGTCTTATTCCCGACGCTCATACAAGGCGGCCAGCGTGACTCCTTCTCGGCTGACTTGCGACAGGAGTGTATAGGGCTGCGGACCATCGGGCCAATCCTTCGGCCAGTAATCGCGCCGCTGAAACACGAGCAAATATTTCGCGGGATCCGGTCTTCGTTCGTCAAAGCCTCGCAGCTTAATTTGCCGTGTGCGAAGAATGGGACATTGACTCTCGAGGGCCGCGAGCTGAAACGGATGTTGAACTGGAAGAAAATCGATGGTTGATCCGGCTGGAACCACATTGGCTGTTTCGAACAGCAATTCACGCGTGACACTGTCTCCCCAGTAAGTCGTTTGAAATCCCAACCATTCGGCTCCATACAGGCCGCCCACCAAACAGTTGTAATAACTCAACCAACAGGGTGAAAGCCGAATCAGTCCTGGGGATTGACAGATGAGAAATCCCGCCAGGAGGATGCCTGCCAGTTTGGGAATCATCAGCCGGGCGAGCCACGCGTATGCAGCGGCCAGACCGCGACCAATGAAGAGCCCCCACAGGGGAAACACGATTGAAAACAGCCGTTCTCCGTCATAGACCGCGATGCCTGGCAGACTGAATACGAACAGGGGAAATAGTATTGCGCCCGCAATCAGCGCTTCGCGAGATGCCAGCCAGTTCCGCACTGGTCCGTTTGAGCTTCGGGCAACAGGATTCGTTGTCAAAGTGCCCGGTGTCTTAACCAGTAATCCCCACAGCCCCAGCAGGTGCAAACCGGCTGGGATTGTCGTGGCAAACAGCATGCATGGATAATGCCAGGGGACATCACGATCGGCGAATTGCCGTCCCAGATACCAGACATAGATCGTCGGCCGCTCTTTTGCATGTCCCAAATAGTTCAAGACGTGTCCCACAGGATCCAGCCACAACCAGGGCCATCCGACAAAGAAGACTGTCAGACCAACCAAAACCCACAGCAAAAGTGGCCAGATTGCTCGCCATCGCCAATTCATCAGAGCCCACAAGGCGACTGGAATCGGAATGAAAACGGCCTGAATCTTGGTCAGCAGGGCCAGTCCGAACAAAACGCCGCACAGGATAATCATGCGAAATCGTGGAAATTGCGGAGTCAGTGCTGAATTTGTGGTGGACGTCGGCTTCCACCAACAGGCTAAACTGAGGAACGCTGCCGCATACGTGACGTTGAGGACAGTTTCCAATGCCGCAATATGGGCCTGACCGAAGACCCGGGGCATCAACACAATCGCCAAAGCTGTTCCACAACCGGCCATCCTTCCGTACCAGAGGGAGCTCACGGATCCGAGTAGAAACGCCAGCAGTCCAAATGCTGCCGCCGAGCCGGTTCGCGCACAGGCCACAACAATTCGATCGTGTTCGCCGGTTGGCGGATGAATCAGTAGATTGATTTCGTGGGCCAGACCCAGCCAAAGTCGTCCCAAGGGAGGGTGGTCGGGAAGTAATCGGCCCGCTTGGATCAGTTTCGGCACGTTACCCGCAAGAAACGGATCGGCAATGGCCACGCCGATTTCGGTATTGAAGATTTCGTCCAGCGTCAGTCCAGGACCCGCCAGAGTTTGCGGATAGTCGCCTGCCGGGTCAAGCATCAAGACAACCAGGATCGTGGCCCAAAGCGAGATGGCTGCGGGACCGAACCAACAGGCGAACGGAATTGCGGCAATACGTGACCACGCTGGCACTAAACGATTCTCCTGGAGGGCCTGCAAATGCCAGATCGCGAACTTGTGGCGTTAGAGGCTGACAAACAACCTGGCGAGCGGTGGGTGTAAACCCACTGGTTCCTCGGTTCCTTGTCTGATTCTTAGACTAATTCGATCTTTTCGGAAACAACTCTCCGACCGAACGGCGAAAGCCTGGGATCAAAGCGGCTCCATCAATGATTTCGGTTTCGGTCAATTTCACAGGGACCTGATCCAGCATGTGGACCGTCACTGTTAAGGATTTGCGCATGAGTAACTGCCGCAATATCTAGACCCTGTTGTGCCACTGCTTTTCGGCTGTACTCGGCCGATAAGCAGTGCTGAGCGTCTTCCTTGGCACTGCTTACCCACTGAGTACAGTGTGAAAGCAGTGGCACAATACTTTACAGTTAGTCATGCGCCGATCCTAAGTGACTTCAATTCGCTGGAAATTCCCAGATTCTGGCTACTTGATCCGCTCCGATGGACGCCAGCTTGCCACCGTCTGCAGACCAGGTGAGGCCATGAACCCAGGACGTCGGACCATCAAGCGATTTCAGCTTTTCGCCCGTCGTGATATTCCAGATCAGGATGTTGCGGTCCGCGCCGGCAGTCGCCAGAAAGGCCCCTCCCGGATGAATCGCCACGCAGTGCAATTCGTCAACGTGTCCGACAAATTCGCGAATTTGCTTACCGTCAACGGGATTCCAAAGCCGGGCGACGCGGTCCATCCCCACAGAAACTAATCCCATGCCGTCCGCTGTCCAAGCCAGGTCTGTAACGAGTTGCTCGTTGGCCGGCCAGAATTTAATCAGAACGCCTTTGTCCAGATCCCAGAGTCGAATCGTTCGATCATAACCCGCTGTCGCGGCCAGGTGACCGTCGGCGCGAACAGAGAGGGCCAGGATCCAGTCGGTATGACCGGGTAGCGCATACAGCATCTGACCGGTGGCAATATTCCAGACACGAATATTACGATCATCGCCAACACTCACCAGCCGAATTCCGTCGGGTGTATAGGCCAGATCGCGAACCCAGCGGGTACTTCCAGAAAGTCCTTTGGTGGCCATTGCGGGTGGATTCGCCCAAACCCGGATGGCGTTATCCATACCCGCTGTCGAGATTTGATCCCCGGCAGGGTTGAATCGCACGACGGTCACTCCGCCTTTATGGGCCTCAGCGTCCGTCGCTTTGCCATCCACCAGATTCCAAACGCGTAACGTCCCGTTAAAAAAACCTGCGGCAAGCTGTTGTCCGTTGGGATGAAACGCCACACAGGATCCGGTCGCCGCAATCCCCGGTAGTGGCGGCAGTGCTTTGGGATTAGCGATGTTGATTGGCGGTAGTCCAGCAGGTAAGGGCAGGGGACTCACGGCTAGCGGAGTCGCGGCGTCTTGGGCTTGCACGGCATCCGGCATTCCTGCCCCGGCCAGTAAACCCCCAATGGCCAGCAGCCACGATCCAACCTGTTTCGAAAGGACTGATCGCATGACAATGTTTTCTGGTTGATAGTTCAACTTTCCATTCCGGCGGAATGAGTTACATCGCGAATTAGCCCCCAGTCTAACTGAAAATCCCCATTCTATGCTATCTGTGGCGAATTCGATCGCGAACATATCCCGCGCGCTTCTTTTCCAATAATTTCGTGTATGCCGGAGATTTACGGTACAATTCACCGGGAAAAAAACTTGGAATGCTCTTGTTTACCAGCGTTTTCCCAGAGAAGATACCAGATAGGAATGAGACACTTTTCCGCGATTTCCCGCCATCAGGCTGGTCCCGGTGGGACCACCGTTTATGCAGGACTCATTTTCCAACGCGTTCTGATTTGCGAACTAGTACAAGTCCAGTGGACCCACCTCGCGAGGGGAAGCGGAAGATGAGCGAAGAGTGTCAGCAAAGGAGCTACAATGGCCACAGTTATCGATGAAATAGCACTCCCTGGTAATCCTGATATCGCCTTGAGTCCACTTGCCCCCGGTCTGGACCCGGACTGGTCTTTAGCGGACTTGCAGGAACATTTGGGCGGAATTCTACCCCATCGGATCCGCCTCTACCCAAGTCCCGGAACGGCGACAGAACAGAACTTTTTGGACGTGCTTGCCCGAAAGACGTGCCAACCTGAATTGATCGACGGCGTGATTGTGGAGAAACCCGTGGGGTATTTTGAATCGAGGTTAGCGTTCATTCTTGGCTATTTGATCCAACAATTCGTCTTTCCGCGGAAACTCGGTGTCGTCTTTGGAGCGGACTGTCCAATCCGCTTAGGTCCCGATCAGATTCGAATGCCGGACGTCAGTTTTTTTAGCTGGTCCCGATTTGCAGATGGGAAATTCCCCTTGGAGCAGGTCTTGGGAATTGCGCCAGATCTTGCTGTGGAAGTGATTTCCCCGTCAAATACCAAGGCTGAAATGGACCGAAAGCTTACGGAATATTTTACGGCTAGTACCAGGCTGGTATGGTATGTCTATCCGGAAGTTCAGGCTGTGCGTGTTTTTCAGTCCCCGTCAGTATTTCAGGATTTGACGGGCGACGAGGTTCTCGAGGGTGCCGATGTGTTGCCAGGATTCGCGGTATCAGTCCGAACAGTATTCGAACTCGCCAACCAATAGGTCGTGAGAATTCTCGCAACGGAGTCGACAAAAGCGCCCGCAAACCAGTGGGCTGACACCCACCGCTCGCCAAGTTTCTCGTCAACCGCTAAACATCGCGTTCGCTATTCAGTCTATATAACATTTCTCCGGCCTTCCGAACCAGCAGCACACCCTCATCCTCGCGATTCGCGAAGGATTCCACATCAATGGTCTTAGGATCGCGGTAGCCGAGGTTGATTTTCTCACACACTTCCTTGGGGACTTGCGACGCCAGTGTGACACGTACGCGGCATTTCTCTACCCCGTTCTCAAAAGTCCCGGTACCGCGGACATGGGTCGAATGGGCGAGAACGCCGCGCGGATAATCCTGGAATCGCTCCCATTGTTCGGTGAAATAGGCTCGGCAGTGGTAACCGATTTGCTCGATCAACTCCCCATGCGTGATCGAAATCCGCTCCAGGTGAGGTGCGTAGATAATTAATTCGCCGCCGTCTGCCACGACGGGTTCCAGTTTGTACATGCACTTGCCGGCAACCCACAATTCATCATACATCAGCGGAGCACATGAGAGAATCTGCCGGTACGGTTTTTCGACCCATTTGATGTGAACTTGCGAGGAAAGATCGGCTGCCTGATTCCAGGCAGATTCCGGAGTTCCATAGTACAGGCCGTGCAAATTTCCGTCTTTGGCCACAACAAACGCCAGGCAGCGGCGTGGTGTCGGAATCATCGCGGCCGCTCGATCGACGACCGCGCGAACCG
The DNA here is from genome assembly GCA_028291565.1 of Planctomycetaceae bacterium. GTDB lineage: Bacteria > Planctomycetota > Planctomycetia > Planctomycetales > Planctomycetaceae > JAKFVC01. The sequence goes on from JAQGHT010000505.1 coordinate 6,143, forward strand.
GGGTGTACTTCAACCCGATGATCCCGACGTTCGTGATCAGAGCGCCCAGCCAATGGAAGAAGTTGAGGATTTCCTGTCCGGCGATACCCGGGAAAAAGTACTTGTTTCCGCCCGAGAACCCGACGACTTCGTGAGGAAACACGGGCCCCAGTACCAGCAGAATGTCGTAGTCCAGAACAAGTTTGTTGATCGTGACAGGTACGTCTTCCTCCAGTAGCCCACCAGAAATCTCTTGGGTTTCTGCCTTACTGAGTGTCCCGACTTGAATCAGTTGCTCGGGGTTATCCCATTCGTGATTGAAGAATTGCATCGTCGCGAACAGGCGACCGCGCTCCGGTGCTTTGATACCGAGCATCTCGCAGATTTGCACGTCAGACATCGGCGGATGAGTGCCAAGCGCGACCAGGACGTCGAATTGTTTCACCGAGGACCGCAGCGTCTGATAGACGGCGTCGAACAACAGCGGCAATGGGGCGGTACGCGTCGCATCCGGAATGATCAATAATACCCGTTTGCCGTGATACTCTTCGGGCAACAGAGATTCCGCGATAATTTGCCGGACAGAGTCGGCGGACAGGGTCGGCACGACATCAGTCATGGTGAATTCCTGGTTTAGCATTTCGACAATGAGTATGAGCGGTCGGGGGCCAGGTGGTTCAAAGTTCATCTTTTACCGGATGGCGGCGAAAAATGAACTTTGAACCACCTGAC
>JAQGHT010000834.1 GCA_028291565.1 Planctomycetaceae bacterium
ACCGCTCCGAATGCACTGCTTAACGACCGAGTACGGTCGCAAAGCAGTGGCACATCACCGGAAGACGCAAAGTTAAACCGCTATAAGTGACACCGAGCGGCACGGCATTAGTCGCCGGCTTTCCACAACCCCAACGTCGCGAGCTTCTCGCAGGTGGAGTGATAATCAGTGTGCAGAATGCTGCGGATTCCCAAATCCTCTGCGATCTGGACGAACATTGGCGTATTGTCGATAAAGATGACCTGTTTTGGCGAGACTTGGGCCACATCCAATGCCAGGCGAAAGATGTCGGTATCAGGCTTGCGAAGATGCACGTAGCAAGACGAAATGAAGAAATCGATAAACTCATTGAGCTTGAATTTGCGAATTCGATGCGCATTCAATTCGCGGCCCTCATTGCTGACCGCGGCGATCTTCACCCCGTGTTGGATCTTCAAATGAGTGATCAGCTCGATCATTTCAGGAAATGCTTTGGATTGAGCATACATGAAACGCCGAAACTGGGGGCGTGTAAAGGGACGTTTCTGGAAAAAGACCACACGATTTAAGTATTCTTCGAGCGTCAGCTTGCCTTCTTCATAAGTATCGAACGTCAGATGGTGCCGATCCTCCAATTCGGCAAAGTCCAGTTTGAAATTCTTTGCGGCCCGTTCGCGGGCCTGATGATCCCACCCGTTGGTCAGCAGGACGCCACCGATATCCACAAACACACAAGAAATGACGGGTATTTTGACGGCTGCTTTTTTCATGATCGCATTTGCGGACGCCGGTTGTGGGGCACTCTTTGGAACTCCGGGCGCTGATTTCCTCGTAGCAAAGGTTGCCAAACCTTGGGGATCGGCCCAAAACGAAGCGAACCGATCCCCAATCTCTGGCGAGACTGGCTACAAGATTCTGCAATTCCTTGCTCTTATCGGTGTGCCTGCCGGGGGGCATGTCGTCGCACGACGATATCCTGCGTGATGATATTGCTGGAGGCTCCCTGGCGATCCACGACCTGAATCTGGAAGTCGCGGTGCGTCAGCGTCAGGCCCCGTCCTTTGGTTGTAAATGTGATCTGTTGCAGGAATGTCTGCACCTGAGCGGTCGTGACACCCGATTGCAATTGAATGCTGATCTGTTGTCGTCCCGCCACGGTCGTGTTGGTGACCGTTCCCAGAGCGGCAGCTCCATTGATGCCGACCACGTCTGGGTTTTTTCTGCCAGGTGGAATTGGCAAACTGATGATAACCTGTGCCAGATCCGTTGAACTATCTGGATCACTCACGGTGATATTCGGCAGCACGACGATGCTGTCCTTGAGATGATGCGTATAAATCGGGACTGGACCAGGGTTCGTAAGGATTGGGGCTTGGTTGACGGCGGTCAGATTCACTGTCACTGTCTGGGTATTGGAAAGTCCCCCGCCATCGGTCGCCTGAACCTGCAACTGGAACACGGGGGTTGTCGTCACATCGAGCGCGGCCGGAGTATTTACGGTGATCTGTCCGGTCGTGGTATTGATGGCAAACGCGCTATTCGTGTTTCCACCGACGATGCTGAAGATCAACGTGTTGTTGGGTGCAGAGGTATCGGGATCCGTGGCGATGACCGTTCCAACCGAAGTATTCAATGCGGAATGTTCAGGCAACGTGAAGGTCTGATTTGGCAACACTGTCGGAGCTTCATCGAGATCGTTCACCGTGATCAGCACGTTTTGAGTCGCGCCCAGCGCGGGAGTTCCGCCATCTGTTACCTGAACTTGTAAATTGAACTGCGGCGTCGCCTCGAAATTGACCACATTCGGATTATTGATCGTGATTTGTCCGGTCGCGGCGTTGATCGTGAAGGCATTCCCAATGTTTCCCCCCGTAATGCTATAGGTCAGCGTGTTATTGGGAGCCGTGGGATCGGGATCGTTTGCCGCGACAGTCCCCACAACTGCGCCATTCACGGGATTTTCTGAGACTGCCAGGCTTTGGCCGGCCGGAATCGTCGGCGCTTCGTTGATATCCACCAGATTGATTGTGACGGACTGCGTCGCGCTGAGAGCCGGGGTGCCACCGTCAGTCGCACTGACCAACAGTGTGTATGAAGAACCATTTGCGAATGTCAATGCGGCTGAGTTCGCAACGGCGATTTGACCGGTTGCCGGATTGATCGAGAAGGCATTATTGTTGTTCCCGCTGACAATGCTATAGCTCAACATATTGTTTGGCGCGGTCAGATCAGGATCAGTGGCAGTGACCGTGTTCACAATTGTGTTCACAGCTGCGTGCTCCGCGACAGAAAAGACCTGTCCCGCCGGAATCGATGGCACTTCATTCACATTGTTGACGACGATGATGACGCTTTGCGGAGTCGCAGATAAGCCGCCGCCGTCAGTGACGTTGACCTGCAGCGTGAACAATGGATTTGACTCAAAATCAACGGCGGCGGTGTTGCTGACGGTGATCTGGCCGGTCGCAGAATTGATCGCGAAGGCATTCCCGGTGTTTCCGCCGGCGATGCTATAGAGCAGCGTGTTGAATGGGGCGGACAGATCAGGGTCCGTCGCGACGACCGTGCCGACAACCGCGTTTGTCGCAGGATTCTCGTTGATCAAGAAATTCTGTCCAGACAGAATCACGGGTGGTTCGTTGACGTTCACGACATTCACTGTCACCGCATTGGTTGCGGAGAGTGACGGCGTCCCGCCATCTGTCACTTGTATCTGCAGCGTGAATTGAGGAGTTGCTTCGAAGTTGAGCGCTGCGGGATTACTCACCACGAGCTGACCCGTCGCGGAATTGATGGAGAACGCATTGTTCACATCGCCGCTGAGGATGCTGTAGGACAGAGTCTTATTCGGGGCGGTCGCGTCAGGATCGGTGGCAACCACTGTGCCGACGATCGAGTTGGCACCGGAGTTCTCTGAGATCGAAAGCACCTGGCCAGCGGGAATGGAAGGGGCTTCATTGACGTCGTTGACGTTGACGGTGACGTTTTGGATTGTACTCAAAGCAGGCGAACCCGCATCGGCGACTTTCACTTGTAACGTGAATTGTGGATTGGTCGCAGCGTTCAAGGCCGATGAATTGGAAACGGTGATTTGTCCCGTCGCGGAATTGATCGTGAACGCGTTGTTGATGTTCCCGCTGACGATACTGTAAGTCAGGGTATTATTCGGCGCAGTCGTGTCCGGATCTGTGGCCGAGACTGTACCGACGACTGTGTTCGCGGCGGTTTGCTCATTGACTGAGAAAGACTGGCCACTGGCAACGACCGGTGCCTCGTTCACGTCGGTGAGATTGACCGTGACATTCTGAATGGCGGAAAGCGGTGGACTGCCACCATCGACGACCTGTACCTGCAAGACGAACTGCGGAGTGGCTTCGAAATTCACCGCCGCGGCATTGTTGACGTTGATTTGTCCAGTCGCCGGGTTGATGCTGAAGGCATTGTTCGTGTCGCCACCCACGATACTGAAAGTTAAGGTCTTGTTCGGCGCAGTGGCATCCGGATCCGTTGCCTGGACCGTTCCGACCGCAGCGTTGGCATTGAGATTTTCTGCAATCGTGAAGACCTGGCCTGTTGGAATCGATGGGGCTTCGTTCAGGTCAATCAAATTGACGCGCACATTTTGTGTCGTCGACAACGAAGGACTTCCACCATCGGCCGCGGTGACACCCAATGTGAAGAACGCTTGATTCGCAAAAGTCAACGCGGCCGAATTGTTGACCGTGACCTGTCCTGTCGCAGAGTTGATCGAGAAGGCGCTGTTTGTATTGCCGCTGCTGATGCTGTAAGTCAACGTGTGGTTCGGCCCGCTACTATCGGGATCTGAGGCCGACACTACGCCGACGACAGTATTAGACGGCGCGTTTTCCGGCACGGACAGAACCTGCCCGGTCGGGATTGTTGGTGCCTCGTTGACATCGTTGACAGTGATGTTGACCAATTGAGTTGTACTGAGAGACGGCGTTCCCCCATCGGCGACTTTGATCTGCAATGTATAAGAGGGCGTGGCTTCAAAGTTTAATGCCGCAGAATTGACGACACTCAGTTGGCCCGTCGTGGAATTGATCGTAAACGCATTGTTGATATTCCCGCTCGTGATACTGTAAGTCAGCGTGTTGTTCGGTGAGGTCGAGTCGGGGTCTGACGCGTTCACGGTGCCCAACACTGTATTCGTGGGAGAATTCTCATTGATTGAGAAGGACTGGCCGGCTGGAATCGATGGAATGTGATTGGTTTCGGTGACGTGGATCGTGACGTTTTGCGTTGCGGAAAGGGAAGGCGAGCCCCCATCCGCCACGTTGATCTGCAAGGTGTACAGTGGCGTCGTCGAGAAGTTCAAGACTCCGGGATTGTTGACCGAAATTCGTCCCGTCGTTCCGTCGATGGCGAAGGCATTCCCCGTATTTCCACCGAGAATACTGTAGGTCAGCGTGTTATCGGGAGCAGTCGGATCGGGATCGCTGGCCAGTACCGTCCCGACCGTCGAATTGGCAGCGGCGCTGTCGGCGATGCTGAAAGACTGGCCCGGCGAAATGACCGGGGGATCGTTCACGTCACTGAGATTCACGGTCACGGTCTGGGTGGTCGCCAGCGACGGAGTTCCCCCGTCGGCCACACGGACTTG
>JAQGHT010000835.1 GCA_028291565.1 Planctomycetaceae bacterium
CATGGTCTTGAACGAGTGGGCCGAGGCGGCCGCACTTGATCCGTCGAATTTCGCCGGACCACACCCGGTCAACAGGACCGTGCAAACAATTCCAGCCAATATGATCTGATAAAACGGCTTCAAGGAATGCTCCCACACTATGTATTTGTATCTGTCCCCGACAGTTTGGATTGTAGGCACGGCAATATGGCATTGCAATTCACGATTCAACCGCAATTTTCCAGGTTTGGGCGCCTTTCGGAGCGGCAATTGTGTTCGATGCTCCATCAATGACGGCAGAAATGCCGACGCCTTCGCCAATCTGGAAGGGAGCACCTCGCACAATTCACAGTGATGTGATGCTTTCCTGGCGAGAACTGCGGGGGCAATCATCGGGACTCTAGTCGGTGGGCGAGTCCTCACCCAGATTCCCAAACCCGTCTATCGCCGGTTGATTTCCAGTGTGATGCCGGCGACAGTAGAGTGTATATAACTGAACATAGTTTATGGCCGATATTGCCGAAAGTCAACAGTCTCTCTAAGTCACCACTTCATGTTGCCTTGGCTGTTTACAAGACAAAACCACGCAGCAAGGCGCATCATGCTTTGGGCTACGTGGTTAGATAATATTATATTAATGCGTGTAAGACTTCGAATATTCTTGACTCGTGTTAAAATTTCATCAATCAGCTTGCTTGTCGGAATCTTGGGCACCTGTCGATTGGAATTCGACAGAGCCGGCTGTTTATGCTGAACTCAGCATGTCTCGGTAATTCTTCCAGTTCTGGATTTCATTAAGTTTTCGGTCATGTCTTATCGCGAGTGGTTTCGCTTTTCTTTGAGCGGGACTTCGACGTTTTTTTTACCTTTAAGGAAACGATTCCGTTGAAAGGCGCAACCATGACGTGTTCGTCGCAGTGGGGGACTGGCTCGCGAAGTCGGCTGCTGGCCGTCTGCCTGTGTTTCAGTTTGATCATCTTCTTGAGACAGGCCTCGGTTCCAGCCAATTCTCCTGGGCCAATTCTGAGAATCGAAGAAGACTGGTCCTTGGAGATTAGCGAACCATCGACTGACGATACCTCGCCACAGATCATCAATACGATCAGTCCAACGACGAATCTCAATGGTCAATTCGCGATTTTCGAGATCAATCACGCGACTCAACCGGCTTACGATGACGGTGGTTTAGAACTGCAGATCCGGAATGGTTCGAGTCTCGTCGATTATAAGCGGAGCTCTGACTTAAGCCGGTTGAATAATGCGGGCGAAATTGTGACCTACACCTTGGCAATGTCAATTCAGAATAGTCAGTCCGATGGTAACGGCCGGCAACTGCGATTTTCGGTTAAGAACGGGGTTTCGGAGACTTGGGGCACCTTTGGAGCGAATAGCAGTTTGCGATGTACGACACCATACACGAATCTTCTCGATTTTGGTGGCTATTCTCCTGACTTTTCGGTTAACAATTCGAAAATTGGTTATGCCTCGTTTCGCGTCCAGAAATATGCCATGGTCGCCGTTCGTTATTATGACGCGAACGGATTGGTGAGCACGGACAGCACAGAGCGCGTCGCCTTCAAGTACGATCCCAAAGCCGTCATTTCAGAATAGATTGAGAGCAGAGCATGTGCGGGCCATTGTCTCATCGTTGGATGTTTCAGAAGGAACCGTATTATGAAATTGCTTCAGCAGGCACATCGTGCATCGCTGCACACAAATAGCACCCGCCGTGGCATGGTACTCGTCATCGCGGTTGTGCTCATGACCGCCATCATGGGAATCGCGGCACTCTCAATTGACCTTGGCTACATTTTTGTCATTCGAGATCAAATGCAGACGGCAGTGGATGCCGCGGCGCTGGCGGCGGCTGCGGAATTGGGAGACGGGTATGGTGCGGGCGCATCGCGAACCCAGGCAGAAATTGTCAATCTCGGTCAAACGGCGGGCCAAACTGTGGCTGCGTCAAACCGAATGCTGGATCGTCCGTCTGCCTATTTAAGCCCGAGTCGCGATTTAGTATTTGGCAAGCGAGTCTATAACAGTTCAACGCAAATGTGGAGCTATCAATGGGGCAATGGGCCTTATGATTGTGTGAAGGCGACAATTCACCGTGATCAGCCGCCTCCGCCCGTCGGCAGCGGGATTACCGCTCCACCCGATGGCTCGTTGAATCTCTTGTTTGCGAGAGTGCTGGGCCATAAGAACTCCAGTATGAAAAGCTCTGCAGTTGCCGCGTTGAAACCGGGTGTCGGGGTCCGCTTGCTGGCTGGCGGTTCGAGCGCCGTCACGCTAAAAATCCTGCCCATCGCACTCGATCAACAGACTTGGGCAAATTTAATTGCGAATACGGGATCTGTGCAATTTGCAGATGATTACAGTTACGATCCCGATTCAGGATTGGCGACGAAAGGGGCCGACGGCATTCTTGAAGTCAACATCTATCCTTACGGCAGTTCCAATTTGCCCCCAGGGAATCGCGGAACGGTTGATATTGGCAGCCCCAATAACAGTACGGCCGATTTGTCACGGCAGATTCGATACGGGCAGAATGCCTACGACATGTCGTTCTTCCCCAATAGCGAACTTCGATTTGACAATGGCCCCATGATTCTGAACGGGGATACCGGCATCAGCGCAGGGATTAAAGATGATTTGGCGTCCATTATCGGGCAACCCCGATTGATGCCCCTGTTCACCAGCGTGGCGGGGCCAGGAAACAACGCGATGTATACGATCCCGAAGCTGGTTGGAATTCGTATTGTGTTTGTTCAACTCACGGGTAGCCCGTCGCAGAAACAAGTCATTGTGCAACCCGCTACCGTCGTCACGTCTCAGGCGATTACTTCCAATTCCGAGCAAATTGCCACTGATTCGTTTTTCGGGCCGGTCAGGCTTGTTCAGTAACGCACAGCTTGGTGATTGATTGAGACGCGAAAAAGACGGCCGTCGTCGCACGGTGAACATGATTTCAAGCTTAAACGGCTCTAGCCAATCGTGTTATTCGGGGCGACCCAATGGCGAATACCGCTTACGGCGATTCCGCAGACCGAGAAAGCTAAGAGGCCCGTGTCTCGTGACAGATACTTGTTGTAGGGACAAGTTCTGCCGCGAGACACGGGTTGCTTTTTTCACATGGCTGGGAATCAAACTGGCATGTTACTTGTGGTGCCCGTTATTTCCACCCTGGTGTCCATGGCCATTACCCCCACCGCCATTGCCTCCACCGTTGCCACCACCGCCGTTGCCACCAACACCGGGATTGCCACTCGGTTTGCCTCCACGCTTGACATTAATCAGAAGGCTTGCCGAGTTGCTGGCGGTTCCTTCGGTATCGCTAAATTGGAATGTGGCCGTCGTTTGGTGCGTGGCATGGCTAATGCTTCGGAAGGTAATGCTTCTTGCGACTTGTTGAACTTCCGACAAAGTCGCGTGTTCATTGAAGGTGATCGTCAGTTGCGATGTTCCGATGCCGGTAATCGTACCGATTGAAGTCCCATGAAACTGCAGTGTTCCATTGTTTACGCGTATCGATTGCCGGGAACGCCCGAAATTGAGCAGCCCCAACTGATCATTCGCCGTCGCATTAGTCAGACTGACCTGCAATACTGCCCCATTGGCACCGCCGGTTCCAGACGCGGCGATTTGGATTCCTGGGTCAATAGCATGAGGCGAGGAATTCGTGACTGTGAGTTGCGTCTCAGACAACGTGACGGCTGGGACGGCTTCAAGCACATCAATGGTGGCGGTCGCCGGCAGACTGGAATTGCCGCCAGCTGCGTCCGTAATCACAGTTTGAAATGTCCGAGGCAAATCGGCACTCGCATCGCCGACCGAGCTGACCGTCGGATCGTCACTCGTTTGAAAGGTAATATTGTCCTGGAGAGCCTGCACTGCCGGAACGGTTGCGTTGGAATTTAACGTCACGACAAGAGGTGTCGTTCCAAGCCCGCCAAGGAACGTTCCAATGACGGTCCCTCCGTAAGTGACGTTGCTCCCGGATACCCCAATCTGTCCCGCCGCCATTCCTTGATTGTTGATTCCTAATTGATCCGCCGCAACTGCATTGGCTGTCAGGGTTGCAGTTAACGTTCCACCATCGAATGTTGTTGAGTCCGCATCACTGACAGTAGCAGTCGGCGCAATGACAACCGGAGTGGCGCCTTCAGTGACGTTGACTGGGCCGACGAGTGCCAGGTCAACAACAGGGGCAGCGGACAACAGGGCCCGGTCCTCATATTGCTCGGCGGCACCAGCAATTCCAAAGTTGAGTCGTTGAATTCGAGCTGAGCGTCGACGGGACGGTGATTTTCCAACGAGGAAAGTCAAGCGGTGTAAAACAGTGAGCCAAGACGCGAGAACCATCTCAAATACCTTTTCTTCGTTCGTGAAATGGCCCGCAGTTTGATCATTGGTTTTCTGTTGTCTTCGTCGGGAAATTGAGTGAAGATGGATAACCAATGGCTGCGAATATTATCGGCATGTATCATGCCGGCCTCCTCGCTAAATGCGTTGAGATGCCGGGGTGTCGACGCAAGTCATTACTGGCTCATGTTGTTCGCGGTCTTATTAATTTCTCAACAGGGGCTGTATAGTTTCCGCTTAACAAGTGCTCGCCCTTTCACGGATACGTTCTGGCTAGGAACAGCGTCAGTTGCGATCGCGATCCGAAAAATGGCTTGGAGCAACACAAGTCACGATGATCGCTAATCAGGCATCATAAAGTGCCCTGATCCGAGGGTTCTTCATGCCTTCCGGTTCTTGATTTCTCCACGTTTCACCGTGCCGACGAATGAGTTCTGTATCGGATTATTCAGGAAGATGGGGTGTGCGGGACTATGCCCTCATCGAAGATCGGTGTCGCAGACCTTGGCTTCGCTCGATTCAAGCGTTCCAGAAATCGGCGAAACGATTCCAGCTGTGTTTTGGAAGCAATTGACGCGAACCACCGAGCTGCGAAGATGTTATGGAGATTGCGGAGAATCCCATTTTCCGCGAAGAACGCCGGCGGTGGGCCTCGGACCATTCAAATGCAACTGGTCGATGTCGGCGGCCTGAACTCCAATACCGCCAGCCGTCAATTCATCGTTCAATGTAGTGCAGGTGACTTAGGACCGGAAAACGGATACCTTTCGGGTTCATTTATCGTGCAGATGACGGCAATAATTACTTTGCTGGTCCTTAACGGCGTGGGTTGCCACTGTGCGGTCCGGCAAACGGTTTCGCTCAATTTTGTGTACACTTGCTGAAGGGCGGGCATGTCTGCACCAGACGTTACATTCGATGCAATCAAGTCTGATATCGCGCTGGGCATGTTGAGCCAGTCCAGTTTTTATCCCAAACTCAAAGCCGCGGGACTGAAGGTCCAATTGCGTTTGCCAACACCCGCCCGCCTCAAGGAACATTTGATTGGCGGACGCGTCTGGCAAATGGCGCAGCCGATCACGTTTACTCCATTTGCCTCGGCACGTCCCTGTTCCGCACGCTGTGTCTTTTGTTCCGAAACGCTAGTCCACCGCGATTCGCACCTTCTATCCGCCTCGCTTCGTCCTCGAGTCGAATATCCCGCCAGCTTGCGGCGCGCGCTGCGTGAATTGCGGAATTTGCCGATCAGTATTTCACTCTCGGGACTAGAAGCAACTGACGATGCCGATTGGCTGGAAAATGTACTCGCGGCACTCGATGAACACGAAACCGCGGGCGGCTTGATCGAAGAAAAAGTGTTGTATACCAATGGAGCAGGTTTGGCCCGCGAGACCACCGGCTCCCGACTTTTGCCGAAATTACAGGCATATGGGTTGACCCGAGCCGAAGTGTCTCGTCACCATTTTGACCAGTCGATCAATGACGACATCATGCGTTTTCGTCCCGGTCAGGCGATCCGGGAGCGAATGATCTTCGAACGAACGGTACGGGACATGCAGGCATACGTTCCCGTCCGACTGGTTTGCGTGCTGCAGAGTTCCGGAATTGCAAACGCACAAGATGTCTATTCCTATCTTGCATGGGCTAAAGAACTGGGGGTACGCGACGTCGTCTTCCGCGAACTCTCACGTCTTGGAGTTGAATATCAACCCAATCAAACGTTGCGAGTCGTGGAGCGAGATCGTGTGGTTCTCGAAACGCTGCTGAACGAACTTTGGCGAACTGGAACGCCGCCGGCGGGACTGGTCCCTTATGCGGTAACCGCCGGGTACTACTTCTGGAATCTTCGCTTGCGCGGAGAGAATGGAATGGACGTCACGTTCGAAACCTCTGACTATCACGAAATGAAACAACACCACGCCTCCGATGTGGTGTACAAGCTGATTTATCACGCCAACGGAAATCTGTGCGGAGACTGGGATCCCGAGAAACAAGTATTATTGGACACGTGCGAGGAAATGCCTTCAAATCTGTGAACTTTCTTGAGTTCAGGAGCGAACATTGTGAACCCTGTCGCAGATCTCGGAATTCCTTTAATTCCTGGCGTTCGCGTAGAAAGCCAGGATTCAGGTATTGATCTGGTCGAAGCCGCAAACCTCCTGGCCGCTTTGACAGAGCGCGGCGTATCCTTCGTGATCGTCGGCAGTTTGGCGAGCTATTGGCTGTCATCAAACATTCCGGAGCGGCTTCCCAACGACATTGATATTCTGGTACCGAACCAGATTGCCTCGTTGAACCTCTTAGTTCAATGTTTACTCGACATGGAATTCGTCGTCTATTCTTGGGGCGATCAAATCCGCACTCCGATCGATCCTGACCACCTGCGGGGGCGTTTCTATTTGCGGGCGATCCGAGTCAGTGGATCTGGTGGCCGGCTGGTTCTCGATGCCACATATGAAAGTCCGCTGTTGCCATTTGCGGATGCGTGGCAACGACGGATCCCCGTTTCTCAATTTGCGATCGCGAGTCCGGCTGACCTGAACCGCCTCCAATGGCCAAGACAACCGGCAGCCGGACCGGCAATTGACGAGCTGCTGCATCCCCTGACGCCGTGAGCGATTTCTGTAGCCAATCTCGCCAGAGATTGGGGCGGTTCGCTCCGTTTCTGGTCCGAGATCCAAGGCTTGCCGATCTTATAGCGGTTTAACTTTGCGTCTTCCGGTGATGTGCCACTGCTTTGCGACCGTACTCGGTCGTTAAGCAGTGCATTCGGAGCGGT
>JAQGHT010000553.1 GCA_028291565.1 Planctomycetaceae bacterium
AACCGCCACTACCCTAGCGAATGCACGATGTTGGTGTTTTGTGTTTGGTGTTTTGTGTTATCGATCAGAACTACAAAACACCAAACACGAAACACCAAACACTGCGGGGGATCAGCGAAAAGTGTCAAAATTGGACGCCAGAAAAATGAGTTACGTTGGAGTTGTTTCTACTTCGAATTTTTCTGTCGTCCCATTTATCGCGCCATTCGGTGTGTCACACCGGATTCGGAATTGGGTGACACTTTAGCGGAATGGCGTGATTAAATTCCCCTTCGAGCTTGCCTCGATGGAATCGGGCTTTTGCACTACGTTTCCCTGAAAATTTCCAATGCAATAAAACAGCGTAGTGCAAAAGCCCGGTAACCACCGAGGTGAACTCGGTGGGGAATGATCAGCCCTTTTTTAATCCATTGCCATTCGGATAAAGTGATACGGTGTTGGAAAGTTTTCTCGCCAATTGGGTACACTTTTTGAGAATGCTCGTTGAACTTTCTCGTTACAAGAATGTCGCATCCAATGGAAGGCGATGTTCAGGACTTCACGGCATCGGCGAAACGGCCTTCGCCGTGGATTAGCAGTTGTCCACAGTTCAGACAGGTGGCGATACGTGGCCGAAAGATTTGCTCAACATGGAATGTTGTCTTTTGCCGCTCCAGTTCCTCGGCACGCAATTTGATCTGGCCGAAGAGCAGTGACGAAAGAGCTTTGATGTGATTGACGAACGCTGTCGGATCGGTTTTCCAGATCGTCGTTTTGGTATTGAGCCGGAATTCGTAACCCTTCTTTTTATAGTACCCCTTGGGAGCGTTGTTCTTGAAACGCTGATCTGGTAGACCGTTTTGCTTTTCGTGAGCCCAGCCCGTCTGCACAAATTTGGTCAGTGACCGGGATGACACGGTCGGCATGATGGCGTGACAGACCCTGTCGATGATCAGGCCGCGGGAATAGACCCGAATCTTCAAATCAGATGTTTGACACAAGAGATCCACGTCCGGTTGAAACGGCCTCAAGATTCCCTTGTCGATCAAGTCGGGAGCCGTCAGATAACCGCGTTTGAGAATTTCAGCATTCAACTCCAACAAGGCCCAATCGTCCGCCAGAATTTCTCGGAGGGATCCGACGGAAGGACAGATAAAAGCTCGCAATGCCGCGCAATGCTGCGCCGCCACGAAGAGATCAGGAAACGACCATTCCAGGGTCTGGGCGATCTGTAAGAAACGCCAACGAATTGCGACGACGGTCTCTGCGGGCAGCATACTGAAAAAAGTTCCATTCGTCGTCGCCAAGTTCAGAATTGACAGTGGCCTTTCCCCCGACAAACAACCCCTTAGCAGTTTGGTCAAAATGTCGATGATCTCAAAGCTGGCGGAGCCTCGATCGAGTGCATCGTGCAATTGGAGTCGTGCAATCCCACCGAAACAGGCCTCTGAGATGATTCCACGAGCCGCCAGCCGGTCGAAGTGTTCGAGCAAGGCTTCCAACGGGGCGCGACGGAGATTTCGATTGCCTCGGCCGACACTTGCAATACATAACCCGGCGATGAACGGCCGCGCCTCGTCGGTGATCCCCGTTTTTATGAGTTGCGGCACAACGACGCCCCAGGCGGTATCCAGAACATGCCCGTCGCGCGGGCGATAGAGGACCGCAGCGAGCGCGGCCATGACGGTTCCCAGACCCCACGAAGTGGCAGCGAACGTCAGCGGTCCAGAATTCGAAAGACCAAATAACAACAGTAATCCCAAAGCGGGCGACCACGTCACGGCCAGTATTAGACACACGAGTCCGGGAACACTGAGTGCCCACCCGGGCTGAGGTCCGCTCCACTCGGATTGAATTCCATTGATTTGGGAACTGATCCAAACCCAGAAATCCGTGTGACGTATAATGGAAACGTAATGTGATTGCAGTTCATTCTCAGATGGACACTCCACCGACGTCATCGCGGCGAGTGGCCTGGCAACCGGCTCGAAACAGGTGGGACAGATACTCGAATGATTCTTTGGATCGGACTGTTCCAATGTTTGCCGATAATTTCCCGGATCAATTCCACGTTTTAGTGCTTCTCGAACGAAGCGGACCAGGCCGTCATGCGGGTATTCGACCTGTGCCAGTTTTTCGCCGCGCGACAGGAGTTTCGGATCGGGCTGATTGGCGTAAGTTTCCAGGGCTTCCACAGCCACGGACCAGGGGCGGCGCAGTGACCGTCCGTCAAAAATCCGTTGATGCTCTGTCAACGCATGCTCCGCCATTTCTCGCCCGGTCAAGATCTGTTCGCACTTGGGACAACGAATTCGGCGGTTCTCGGCCTGAGTCTGACAGACTTCTTGAATCAGCGGCGATTCACCGGTTCGATCCTGTAACGACTGCAACGCTTCAGACCGCTCCAGCGGATCGTCCGAGATTCCCGTGGCGTAGGCAATCAGACCTTTACGACAGACATCCGGCCAAGCGTCCGACCAGCGGACCAACGCCACCGTCGCCTGGCTTTTGGAAACCCGAGAAACTTCGCCGCTTCCGACTAATACGCTCGCGCGACGCGCCAATTCGACGTCGGGACACTTCGTCAGGTGTCCGAATAAAAGTAGACCCAACTCGATTAAATCTGCTGGTTCGGATTTGAACAGTTGATGACAGAGACGATTCGCGGCACCGAGTGGCGCGAGACTCGAAGCGGCACAAACCAGGATCTGATTTCGAGAGTCCGGTTCGTCCAGCAATCGAATCTTATTGAACAACAGTTCGCACAGCTTGGCGAGTGCTTCTTCGCGGAATTGCTCCTCGTGCAATTCCATCAGCGTCATGGCGGTGAAGAGATTGGACTCGAGACTGATCAGCCGACTTGCCAATTCGCCGACCAGTGCGATGAGACTGAATCGCTGGTTTTCGAATTCAAAGACCTGGTGCTTAATTCGACGGTGCCGTCCCAGTGTTCGCACTTGCAGAGATTCACCACATTCCGGACAGAGTATGAATCGACTGAGCTCCAGCTCCTGACGAATCGTTTGAGCGACCGTCGGGTTAGCTCCTAAAGCGACCAATTGCTCGGAAATCTGGATCCGTTCTGAACCCTGATTGTGCGGTGCGAGGAAATCGAGCCACTGCCGGAATGTTGCCACAGTCGTGTCGTCGGGGGCCAGTTCCTGTGCCGCACGACGGATAAAAAACTGCCGCCCTAACTGATTTAAGACTGGATCCTCGTCAACGAGCAACTGACAACACAGTTCTTCGCCGCGCGGATCTGCAGCGAGGCAACGGACAAGCTGGGCCAGATATTCGGCCAGCTGACTCCTGGTGCGTCGTTGCTGAGGATCTTCTTGCTGTTGTAGAAACCGTTGTCGAAAGGTCGCCCACAATGCATCAGCCGTTCGTTCAACATGCCGCTGCGAAAAATGACGAACCAATTCTTGAAACGCAAAGGGCTCTGTACGCTGGAAGATCCCAGCCCAAAGTCGTTTTAGCGCCTCTCCGAGTGGCAGGACCTCACCTTCGAGCGGCACGAAACCGTGCGACTGAATCAGATGCTCATCAATATCACCGGCGCGAAAATGGAGTTGGCAGACGGAACACTCGACCGGACGATCAAGTTCGAAAGTCCTGATGGCCTGATCGATCAGGCTTCTGGACAATCCGATGGCCGTCATTCCGCGAACGGCCCGAACACGATCATCCAGGTTGGTTCCCCCTAACGCCGGAGCCAGCACCTGCACTACAAAATTGACATCACACTCCACAACGCACTTGACGAGAACGGCAGCCGTCTCACGGCGCAGTTGATACGCCGCGTCGTTCAGTCCATGCTCCAACAGGACATTTACACATGCTTGATCTGCGGGAACTCTCTGCAATTGTGCATCGAGCAGAAGGATCGCCCAGCTGCGTACGATGGCCTCGCGCGAACCCAGCAATTCCATGGCCAGAGATGGTAGCGTTTCCAGTTCCGCAAGCAGCTCGAGTTCCGTCAAGACCTGGCGGACACTGCCGGCATCCGCCCCGGCACTCGGCGTGTCGGCCACCTCGCTCAGCAACTTTGCCGCAAACTGCTCGGCGAGATGTCTGCGATAGTCGCGACGGGTACCATCCAAGACCAGCACGGGACAGGGGAGGGAGCTTGCCGTGCTCTGTTCCGAATTATCCTGACTGAAGACACTGTAGTGCCATTCTTCCGACCTTTTGCCCTTTTGTGGACCAGACGTTCTGGGGGGCACGTCTTCGATACGTGATGCTTTAGTCCCTTTCCAGACTTCAATACCGTCCGTCACTGCACGAGGAGCGGTTCCCAATTTGCGACGCACATGAAACGTCAACGCGGACGGCAAGCCGTCCGTCGAAAACTGCAAATGCACATGCCCGTTCTCGCGAAACACAGCCAAAGCCACGGGAACACGGGGTGGCGGCGCCTTGGTCCACCAATTTCGAACGGCAACGACATCCGGCGGGCGTAACGCCGGGTCTGGGTCCAGACAGGTCAATAAACCGTCAACAAAGCCTTCAGGCCAGCGTGTCGCGAACCGTGTTCCTGTTACTCCCAACCACTGCTGAACATCGCGAATCTGACTGTCCGTCAGCGACCACAACGCGTCGAGCAGCAACTGCCGTTGAGGGCTTTCGAACCGCGCCCATGTCTGTTGTTGATCGGCGGCCAGTCGTGCAGGACTATCGCCAGTGATCAGGAAATAGGCCACCGCGGCCCAGCCATACAGGTCTGTTTCCGTTGAAGGAGGTGTGTCGTGATGACCAAGTTCTGGAGCTGCAAATCCACGAGCATAGCGTTGAGGTGGAAACAGAAATCGCATCGCGGCCGCGGTCGATTGGTCGACGACATTTTCGGTACCGATGAAATGAACTCGATGGGTACTATCAATCCAGAAGGTCGCAGGGCTGACATTATTGATCAGCATGTGCTGTTCGTGAAATGTTCCAATGAGCTCCAGGAGTTCGCTGAGCACACGCAAAATCTGCAACAGTTCGGGCTGTCGTTGTTGACGCCAACGAGCCAGACTTTCGCCATGAATGGCTTCGCAGATCAGAATCGGTTCTTTGCCGGAAATCTGGCCGGCTCGTGGGAATGTAAATGCGTCCTCGTCATTTCGCACTTCCAGAAAACCGAGTGGTTCTGGAATCAGATTCGTCTCGCGACACCCCATCACCTTCCTGGCTTCGAACGCGGCGAGTTCGCGGCGAGCGGTGACGTAGTTGCGTTGATCAAGGGTCGGATACAGCAGGGTTTTGACAAACACATCCAGGCACTCGTCCTGGTCGACTTCAACAATCCGGCGATCTTTAAAGTCGAAATTGCGAAAGACTTTTTTCGCGCGATACAAGCCGCACCAGGGAGTCTCGGATACGACCTCAGTGATCCGATAGACTGCGCGATTTCTCTGGATCTCAGGCGGGTCGGTCGCGGAGACATCCACCAAATCGTGCGGCAATCGAGTATCGACGCGGAGTCTCATAGTTGCTTTAACAACGCTTCCAGTTCTTGTGAAAGCTCGGCCGCGCCGGCTGGACGATCCTGGTGCCGGGACTGCAGGCAGCGTTGGATCAGCCACACGGTTTCCCGGGAAACTCGACTTTTTAAGTGCGTCCAGTCCCAGTTTTCATATTTGACGGATTTGGGTCCCGTTCCGACAAGCTCCGAGGCCAGGAATGTCGCCGGCGATTTGCCGGTCAGGATGTGATATAGCGTACTGCCGACCGTATAGGAATCGGCTGCGGCAGTCAGTTCGCCCGCATCACATTCGGGTGGACAATACCCGGGCGTGTAAGCGCCTTGATTGGCGATCCGGCCATCCACGGTCAATCGGCAACCGCCAAAGTCCAATAGAGAAGTTGCATCCTGATTGCCAATGATAATGTTGTCCGGCTTAAGATCCTGATAGATCAGTTTCCACACACTGCGACCACGCGTCGCCGACTGCTGCAGCACTTGCAGCACGTAGCAGACCTCACGCATGACCGCTAACGCTCGTCGCTCATCAATTCCAGGCCCAATTTTGTCCGTGAGCGGCGTTCCTTCCACGAATTCCATGACCAGATAGGGTTCCGATGAAAGCATCGATTCGTCGTCATAGCTCCAGGTTCTGCCGTCCGAAGTGGTGTACGGACCTGCGAGTTGAGGATTCCAGTCGAAGACATAGTCGTTCGGATTGGGAATCGCATTACAGCCCAGATTCTTCAGCAGAACCATGATCCGCCGTTCGGTCTGCAATTGCTGCCGAGTTTGCTTCACCTTTTGAAAAAATCCGTCCTCGTCGCGGCCTTGAGCGTAGTACACCACATCATAGCGCAACGTCGTTTTGATCAACACATCCGTGTCCGTCTGCAAATCGCGACCTTGCATGATCAGGCCACAACCACCGGAAGCGAAGAACCGTTTCACTTCGTAGCGTCCCGCGAGGCGACTGGCGATTGTGAATGATAAACCCTGATTATCACCACGCGGAACGGTTCCCCGGACGAAAGGACGTCCCTGATATTCAAACTCAGTCCAGATTGACGAGGATTCGGGCGGATGAGTCACAATCACGAATTCTTTCGACGGACAATGCGGCCAAAATTGGAAGACCTCTGCGGCAGGAAGGCGGCAATTTCCGTTTCTTGGATACAGCGATTTAACCTTGGACTTGCCTTTTCTACGCCTTCTAGTCGGAGAGATCGTGCAGCTTTGTCGTGATATAAAACTTTGGCTTGAGAGAAATGGGACTTATGGGACGAATGGGACTTATGATTTTTCAGACCTTTCGGTCCCATTGGTCCTATTCTTTCACCCTAAGTGATTGTCTGACAATACTGTCAAAGGAAGACGTTCTTCGGAGTACCTGGGCGACTCTTCGACGCTCATTTACAGCACTTCAAATTTCAGTCGCACCACGCCCCCCAAAACCAGGCGTGTGCCCGATGTGAGTGGGTAATCTTGGAGCTGAGTTGCCAATTCCTTTTCCACTTGAGTTCCGGTATTGCCACCCAGTGGCCGTAGCGAATAGGTGCCGGTTGTTCGCGATCGGAGAATCATGACGTGCTTACGAGAAATGCGTTTGGAAATCGAGGTGTCGAACAGTTCGCTCAAATCCAGATCGGGGAAGTCTCCACGAACGGGATCACTGCGACCAACCAGTGTGACATCTTTGGCAATGACACAATAGTGGATCGGCTCCTTCTGTTCCGAATAGACAACCAGGCACACCGTACCGGGGGCTGGCCGGACGGGTTTCGCGGGTCCGATTGGATCGGGAACGACGGGCGTCTGAGGTGGCGCCGTCACCGGCGTGGGGCTTAATGGACCAGGATTTGAAACCGGTTCGATACTTCGCGGCGATTCCTGGGTCTGTGAGGCGGATGCGACTGCGACAAGTTCTCCGCCGCAGCGGCAGAATTCGTCTCGATAATCGGCAGGGTATCGTGCGTGGCAGAGTGGACAACATCTGGCTGGCACCGAAGAATTTGCCGCCGGCACCGGCGCAGGCAAAACTGGTCGAGGCAGTGTCGGCGGGGCGTGCGACGCGGCGGTCATCAATGCTTCCGTGATCGCAGGGGCCCCTGAAGTTGGAACTGATGTTCCACACGTATCACACACCTTTTGTTCGGGCTGCAACGCTTCGCCACAGATCGCGCAGGTCGTCATGAATGCCTCCTTCAAATTGAATTTCTTGTTTTCTTCGGGAGCGAAGACCATTCGGAGATTGTGCGTGGGAATTTCGTTTTTCGCCGATTTGAGCCAGAGGCAAGCTTCTTGTATGCGGCCGTCGAATACCGATTTTCGCACACGACGACCCGGGCCGCAGCCTTTAAAAATCGTCGATTTCCTGGACTGCGACTGTCCCTTCGACTTTGGATGAGGCCGCGAGCGAACGATTGATCATCTCTTGCGAAATCAGTCCTTTTTTCAGAAATTCGTCCTTCATATTACTATACATATTCACGCTCGCCTGATCACCATGTTCTTCAAAACGCCGAATCAACTGATCCAACAGGCGGGCGACAACCGTACGATCTTTTTCTGTCGCACGTCCTTCGGCCAGGGCGTCTCGCTTTTGTTGCAGGAACAACAACTGCCGTTGGACTTCCGCCTGGCCAATGACCTTGCGCACGTCACCCACCCGGACGAGTGCCCGGTCCGCATCATTCGTGAATTCGACGGCAATGTTCGCTTCCGCGCGTTGTTCGACGAGACCTAACGTTGGCAAATCATACAGCAGGCAGGCCTTGGCCAGCCGAAACCGTCCCGTATCATGAGGTGGAACCGTACATCGAAACAAGAATTCGTAGGCCTTGTTTTTCTCCATATACTCAATTGCGATCCGCACGGTATTACTGGCGTCCGGCTGCATGTCGCCGACGAACAGGATTTCCGGCTTGGTTCGATAAAGTTCACGCACAAAGATCTCGGGCGACAACCAGAGCTGCAACGCGACATTGGTTGCCAGGATATTTTTCTGCGTGGTTAGGAATTCGCTGAAGCAGTCTTCGGCTTGCTGCTCATTCGCGATATCGCGATAGGCCCCTCCCAACGTCGCCTTGCAGAGATTCAACAGAAAGTCGCCTCGCGAGGCACCCGTTCCGAATGCGAAAATCGGGACGTGAAATTGATTCCCCAATTCGAAAGCTTCGCCCAATGCGAGATCCGCCTCTTGATCCTCACCGTCAGTCAGAACGACGATCCGCTGCGTATGTGATGACGCTTTCTTGTTACCGAGGACATGTTTGACGATTTGAAGAGCCCGGCCCATGGAAGTCCCACCACCACCGGTGTCTGCCAGACGCTGAATGGCCGACCTGAGTTCAGGACCGGGCGGCAGTTCTTTAGCCAGTGAATAGGCCGTGTGATCGAATGCAGTCAATGTCATCCGATCTTCCGGTCCCATGCGTTCCATCAGCCTTTGGACGACTCGAATGGCAACTTCCTGGCGGCTGGGTTTGTTCGATTCGACAAAGCTGACGGACTTGCCGTCCACCTGCCCCTGTCCGACGACCTTGAGGTCGGGATCATCTTCGATCAAAGCGGCCATTGAACCACTGACGTCTACCACAACAATCAAGTGAGCGGGAAGCGCGGTCTCTCCTGCCGTTTCCAGAAGAGCTCCAAGCTTCGAAAGATTGGGCCGGATCGTGACCAGACTATAGAGATCGGTCGATTGCCCCGCGAGAATCGCCGGCTGATCGAGCTTACATTCGAGGATGAACTCTTCGGACATTGCTCCTCCTCCAGGTTGATCAAATCAAGATTAGTACGGAACGTATGAATAATATGGAGCAAAGTCACATCATGACCGACGAATCAAAGGCCACCGAGCTTACCTTGGTGGTTCAAAGGCCTATGCGCTACTCCGTTCCCAGCACCGATGATTCATTCAGCTGTCGCGGTGTCGGAAAAATCAACATCTTAATACCACACACGCGATATTGTCGCCGAATCCAGCGGGTTCCCGTGCACTGGAAGCCCGTTGCTTCTGGTCAGCCTCACATACCAATTGCGCAGCCACGCTTTGGGCCGTCAAGTTCGTCCCTGCATTCACGATTGTCGCTAACTCGTCAGATTCCAGAAAAACTCCCTCTTCGACTAACCCGTCCGTACAAAACACTACGGTGTCTCCCGGGTAGAGTTTCCATTCCGAATACACCGGTCGGCATCGAATTGGGTGACATGCCAGTTTGGGTCGCATGTCGCCTGCAACACCTTCCCGTATTGTACACGCCCCCAAACAATAGCGCAATGACTTCGCCGCGACACCCATTTCTTGAACTTCTTCCGGAGGAGTACCCTCAGCCAGAAGTGACGTTCCCACATCACCGTCGATTGTCAATTGCTCAACGTTTCCACCTGAAATCAAGTAGGCACGGCTATCGCCGACATTTGCCAGTCGAAGTAAGCATCCATCCCATATGCCCACTACTGCAGTAGTGCTCATGATGTCATTGTCCGCGACAGGTGTAGCATCATTGGGCAAAGCATCCATTACGGCCTGGGCTTCTTCCAAAATCTTTTCACCCGCGAGAAGACACGCACGTTGAAGAACTGCGGGCCAATCCAAAATCGTCGACGACTCGGCAAGCTCACGGCGGATCACGTCCAGAATCACTCGACATCCCGTCTGACTCGCCAATTCACCGCGTCCAATTTTCGACACAGACACACCATCGGCAACAACTACGACCCGAAATTGCCGTTCACATTCAATGAGGTCTTTAACAACAATTGTATCCTGGTTTAACTGGCCTAAGCTGGATTTTGCCGTACCGGTAATGGTCAGAGAACCGATCTCACCGCAGATTTCTGTTACAGCAAGTGAGGAGCTTGATGGCCCCGCAACAATCCGGGCAGTCGAATTGACTTCGCCAAAAGCATTGTCGGCCTGGAATACTTGAGCCGCGGCATTCGGAACCGAATCGTGATTTGCGGCAATTGCCGGTCCGAACTTCGTGCCGAGTTCTTGCAGGAAAGTTGTGACGGAAGAATAGCGAAAGCCTGAATCCCGATGCAGCGCTTTCGCCAAGACAGGCCAGATTCCGGCTGGCAGAAGCGGCTGAAAGATGCGTAGCTGCGGAATCTGAAAACCGAACGCTTCCAGACCCCGACCAGCAAAACCCGAGGGCAACAAGTTTCCCAAGGCATAATAGGTAAACATCGCGAGATGAAAGACGTCGCTCGAGGGACCGATTCGTTCGGATTGAAAGCGACAGACTTCAGGAGGCGAATAGCGCGGCGAGACGCGGATTCGGCTGGGGCATTCTCCTTTTCGGAACAAGACCGTATCCAGGTTGGTGATGCGGGCATCTGTTCCGCGGAATTCAACGGCTTCCGGATCAAAATTGAGCCAAACGAAATTGCATTCATGCAGCTCTGTCATCAATTGGCCATACAAGCAACAGAGCTGCCAGACGGCTTTCAGTGAGTTCTGCAGTTCTGTTCCTGGCTCAATACGAGGCAATTGAGCGGCAGGATTTCCGTCTTCCCACCATTCTGTAACAACGATCGCACCGCCGCCTGTCGGGATCACTTTAATTGGAGGCAATGCAGAGATCTTCAGTCCGGCACGTTCCTCGACACGTGGCTGAAGAGCGGGCCAATCCTGCGGCGAGATCGCGTTCAACCGCGCCCGTTGCGGCTTGGACCACGTCACCTCATACGCTTCAGAGCGATTTGAGTCAGGCCAGCCCTGGTTCAGAAATGGGCAATCAATGATTTGCCCGTCTCCCAGATCGATTTTCGCCGGAATTGATGCCGGGGCGATTTGAGAATTCGCAATTTCGCGATTGCAAGCATCGCAAAATTCCGCGTCGGCCGATGAATGCCCGCAATGGGGGCAGCGAATGAGTTGCATCTCAAAAGTTTGCCTGAGCGGGTTGGCGGAATGCAGTACGAACGGAATGGCTGGACTATCGAGCATTTCAACTCGATGTTTGTGAGATCAACAAAACCGCAAGTACTATTCTTTCAGTCATGCTGCATCGTAATTCGCGTATGACGAATTGACCAGTACTGAGTCACTTGTTTCGCTTGACTGGTCAGATTTTACAGCTTCAGACCCGGATTGGTGTTATTGGGAACGCCGGGTTTCTTGACGCCGGGCGTGCTTCGCGCCACGGCAGGGGGTGGTTCGAGTAACTCGGGGCGCACACCGAGTAAGCCGCCGGTTTCGGACCAGGTGCGAGCCTTCGCGGTCTTATGCAGGGTCAAATTTTCACGCTTTGGTTGGGATGCGATGGCCGTCAGATTTTTCTCGAAAATAACTCCATTACCAGTCAACGGTCGCTGAACATGGTTCTCGCCCCAGAGTTTCACCCATTGCTTATCGAAATCCTGTGGCGGTACAGTTCCGCTCGAAACCATTGGACTGGCCAGAAAGAACGCCTTCAGATCCATTCCATATCCGCAACCCTCTTCGTTCCAGGCAACGGAGGTCGTGGCCGATCCTCCACCGATCAGGTTCATCAAGAGCGGTCCCGTCTTGCCGGCCGCATCAGGCGTCAATGTCGCAAAAATGCAGTCCTGGTGGAACATGCGAATCGGATGCGATTTCATCCCATCGGCAGGGGGGGGGGCATGAACAACGAACTGAGTTCCCGCGACCAGATAGGTACAACCTTGAGCATCAATAACCGATGCAGCCGAATTGACCAGAGGCACGCTGGAAATCTCAAAAAGTTGCTGCCGCGCGATGAACGCGGTGTTTCTCACCACGAACGCCATATTCGAAAGCTCTAATGAAATCAATGTTCCATTACCAACCAGCAACGAGTCGGCGATTTGTCCGAAAGCGGAGAATTCTCCATCCGTTTTGGCGGTCAAAGCTCCCGCCACCCAGCGAATCAGACCTCGGCTGCGGGCGGCAGCCGCGACTGGCGCTTTAATGCGGCAATTGAGTAGCGAAAAACTGCCCCCTTCGACATTCATGAACCATGCGGCGATTGACGGAGACTCCTTGGAGTCGTAGTCGAACGAACCATGTTCGAGATCCAGTTGGCCGCCTCGAACCGTAATGAATGCCGCGTGATCACCTGAACGTGGGCCTCCCTTGGGAGTGATTACCAGGGCAGCGCCTTCGGTTTGAACAAACTTGATCCGGATTTTCCGACCTTCAATCAGGATTGGCGAACAGATTTTTGTACCGCTGCCGCTAGCAATAAATACCGTGCCGTCATCCCATTTTTGACTCGCAATCAGCTTTCCCAAGTCCGTTCTTGCCAAGTCGACATTCTGCACGAGTTTTGAAGCGAACGGGACTGGAACTCGCGGACGTTGATTTTGCTGGGCCAACCCTTTTTCCGAACCAGCGGAGTCCGGCACGCGCAAATTGCTGACGCGGCACCCGGGAATATGATCCAGGCTGGTGAACGCCACCTGCAGTGTTTCCAAAGTTTTGGGCGACCACTGCTTCAATTCGGTCTCAGCCATGGGCGTTTTCAGGTCTTGGGGCCATCCCACGGATGAAAACGTCACCCCGGTCGCTTCTTTCCACAATTGTTTCCAGTCAATCCCATCGTGAATCACCAGCGAGCTGTCGGTATTTGACGAAATCAGTGAACTGAATCCAAGTGCGGCGCTGCCGTGGGCGGCCCAGTTCAGGCTCTTGAACGGTCCCGCGTCACCGACACGAGGTTTTGTTTGTGGCCAGTCTTCAAGCCGCAACAAGGCCGAATGAGATGCATGCTCCGGCGCCGCCAGCAGAGTCTCTTCCAGTACGATTTCCATCGGGATTGGTGCGGCCACGTCTGTGGAATTGAGCGTTAACGCCTGTTGCCGAGTGCTGATAGTGGAGCCGACAAGCCGCAGCTTTCGAGCGGAATCGGAAACCACCTTTTGATTATGCCGAATGACGACTGATGGGGCATCACCCGAAATCACCAAGCTGTTTCGAATCACGGCGTCAAGTGCCGCGGACTCCAACTGCGCCGCTTCAAACCCGTCGCCGCGAATCAGCGATTCATCCAGCAAAAAACGGGAATTGGACACGGTTCCGTTTGGCTTACCACTGAGCTTAAAGGCGATTGTGGTGCCTTTACGTTGCCCCGTAAGAGTCAGAGACGAACGCTTCACATAAATGTGGCCGTCAACGACATGAAACCAGACCCAAGGCCTGTCTGGAGGCACGGAATTGGCATCGCATACGATGTCGACGCCGTCCAGCAGCAAACTTCCGCCTGTGATGCGAATTCCTGGCGGCTTATTGTTTTCATTGTCCTTGACGAGTCGAATGCGCGGACGAATACCGGGGGCGGCTTCGATTGAGACCACTCCACCTGTAAGTTCTGTCGGATCGAGATCAAACGGCCCTTCGTGATACAAAACAAGGCGACCACCATCGCGAGCAACATTTTTAATGGCGTCTTGCAAGAAAGGGTATTGCCGCTCGGCATCGACGGCCTGCCCCTTACGGATATTGAAAATCGGCGATGCAGTCGTCTGCAACGCCTGGTCCATCCACTCGGCGATGGCGGAATTCCGATTTTCCGGTCCAACCAGCTCAATGCCTGGCCCCGGCCTCGTTCCAGATTTCCCTCCAGGCCCTAACGGCAAGCTATTTCCTAATATATCCTTGCGATCGGTCAAAACATCTTTGACCGTGGGCTGTCCCGGGACCGAATTTTGAACGTCTGCAGGCGCCGGAACATCCCCTGCGGGCACGCCGGTCATAGGGGCAGGTGGAGCGGGAGGTCCTTCGAATGGATTGATCGCGACGACCAATGGGTCCTCGCCCATCAAAGTCCGTTTGATCCAGGGAAATAAGATGAACAACAACAGCAGTACCGCGGATATTCCGCCGAAGATCGTCGCGAGTTTCTTGGGAGACAGCGGAATTGACGGAGTGATCGGCTCGTTGTTTTCGCTTTTTCGCCGTGGCGGCGGCAAACTGTGAGCCGGCCCGGTGTGCGCATTACCTTTGTCTGCTTTGGTCGACCTGGCAGGAGTCGAAACGACGGCCGATGTTGCATTTCGAGTCGTGACATCAATGGCACGGACGGACTCCTCGGCCTGATGTTTCGTCGATTTCGACGGCTTGGGTGGGACTGTCCCCGGTCTTGACGTCACAATCGACTGATCGGATTCTTCGAGGGGTTTCCGCGACGGGGCCGGAGCGGGTGCAACCCCTTTGACTGGTGCCACGCCCGGCTTTGCCGGAGAAGCACTTGCAGCCTTTGACGGCTTGTAGATTTCGTCAACCGGAGTTCCAGTCTCGACCGGCTTTTCGACACCTGGAGCCGGCGGACTGACGGCATAGATTTCGTATTCGTCCTCGGTATGGGAGCTCGGGGCAGTGATGCTGGAATGGATTCTGCCAGTAGCGGAAGTGGGAACCGAATGCTCGCTGGAAGGCTCGCTTTCAGGAAAGTCGTCGACAATTCCTTCCAGGATTTGCCGCGACACTGCATCCTTATTGACGAGTGCGCCTTCCAGGTCCTTGATCAGTTCAGCGGGAGTCTGATAGCGAGAATCCGGATCTTTGGCCATCATCCGTTGAATGACGGCGACGACACCTTCGGGAACATTGGCATTAACAGCACGCGGATCAGGCGGCGGTTGCTTCGCATGAGCATGCAGTTTGTTTGTGAGACTGCCTTCCGCGAAAGGAGGACGTCCCGTCAGCATGTGATACCACGTACATCCCAATGAGTATATGTCGCTGCGAACGTCAGCCGCCTTGCTGTTTCTTGCTTGTTCCGGCGACATATAATCGACAGTGCCGACCGTTGTACCGGCGCGGGTGATGCCCGTTTCAATGGATTCATCGACGGCGCGCGCCAGGCCCATGTCCGCCAGTTTCACGACGCCATCGCGACGAACCAGCAGATTCGCCGGTTTAATGTCGCGGTGCACGATATGCTGTTCATAGGCGTGCTGCAACGCCCGCGTCACTTGTTTGATGATGTCAATCGACCGCTTAACGGGCAGTACGCCGCGTTTCTGAATCAGATCGTGAACATCTATTCCATCAACAAATTCAAGCGCAATATAGAGATAACCATCAGACTCGCCCGTTCCGAAAACACCGACGATATTCTCGTGCGTCAACTGTCCCGAGTTTTGTGCTTCCGCCTTGAAACGTTTGACCAGCTGCGGATTCGAGGCCTTCTCGCGGGGCAAGATTTTCAGCGCCAACTGTTCCTTTTTCAGCGGATCAACGGCGAGATAGACTGCCCCCATTCCCCCTTGACCGAGTTTTCGCTTGAGCTCGTAGGGCCCCAGCGACTTCCGCACGGCCAAGTCATCCTGCGCTGTAATTTCAGCTGAATCAGGAGCGTCGCTGGCCGTCGTCATCGGATGCCTCAAAAACTCGAGAAATGATGGTAACGGAGAAATAGAAGTGAGCGGAAAATATTCCCCTGATTATAGCCGAGTCAAAATTGATTCGTCAAAACTGATCTGGTGCTAAGTCAGCAAGTTTTCCACCGATTTTCCCGGATTCCAAGATCTCCAGACAAACAATTCCCCAAAGTCCGGCCGGGTCGGGCGTCGCCAGAGTCCGGCTAATCGAGATTCGAAGGTCGTTGTGCGGACGCAAATGGGGAGTAATTTCAAAGCGTGAGGATCCCTCGCTGTCGGCAACACAACCAAGGAGTTGGCCATTCAAACGCACCTCAGCGGCGCCCCCGACACCCTCCAAAACCAGGTTAACCTGTTCGCTGGGAGAGAGATTCGTGGGACGATTAAACGGTCGGCGAAACTGGACGGTTCCGCGGAAATCGCCCAGGAATTCATTCCAACTGGCGGGGAATTTGACGGTCCCTGGTGGTGGCAGATGCTGGTCGATCGAAACAGCCGAAGCGTCGCCGGGACTGAGGCTTCTCACGTCAACTGTTGCCTCAAGACCAACCAATGGCTGGTACTCCCAAGGTCCTTTGAGTTGAATGCGATGCATGTCCGCAAAGATTCTTAAAAGAGAATGGTTCGCTCGGATAGATGAAAAATCGGCACTTTTGCTACAAGCGATCCGTCTTTCCGAATCGGAAGCCACGGAATCGGGTTACCCAAATAACGATCCTGACGGAAGTTCCAGT
>JAQGHT010000556.1 GCA_028291565.1 Planctomycetaceae bacterium
CTCCGAATGCACTGCTTAACGGCCGAGTACGGTCGCAAAGCAGTGGCACATCACCGGAAGACGCAAAGTTAAACCGCTATAAAACGAACCGAACTGCCCGAATTTCTGCCACGATTGGCCATTGAAATCGCTTACGGCATTACCCGCCAGCGAAACCCTACTGATTATCTGAAGAATTCCGTTGCACCACTTGACAACATATTGTGCGAGTGTATTCTATGCGTCTGTTGTCGTTACATCTGTTCCATGTGACGTCACCACTTCTACTGATTTCCGGCAGCCTACGATCGCGTCGTTCTTAATTCGATCATTCCCACGAGAGAGTCTCCATGCGTCTCACGTCTTGGCTCCATTCTTTGCGAACTGCAGCATTTGGTGTTTCGCTTCCGCGCGGTCGCCGAACGTCCCAGAGACTTGGACGTGTGACCGAGGTCTTGGAAGAGCGCACGCTTCTCTCCGCCTCCTTTTCTCTGGAGCTTGTACATCAGGACGCCATTGAAGGAGCCGCAATTGGATCGGGCAATACCGCTGAATTCATCGTGCACAAAACGGCGATTGACAATGGCGGCGCATCGGCCGGCGTCTTTCTTGCCATTTCTGAGACCGGGACTGCCGTGGCCACACCCGATCAGGATTACCAATATAATGACTACTATTTCAATTTGAGCGACGCAGGAAGTCCTCCGATTCCGGCGACCAGAAATATGAAGACCGGACAGCTCGGAATCTGGGTCAACACCTTCAATTTCGCGGCGGACGGAACGGCCCGCTTTTATGTCGTAGCCAGACAGGACAACCTCGTCGAAGGCACAGAAAACGTTCATCTGCAACTGGTGATCAACAGTTCGACCGACATGTATCATGATACGTTGGGCGACAATTCGGCATTGGATCTCAGGATTCTCGATGCGACGCCGATAGTGACTGTTACCGCGTCCGACCCCGACGCCCGAGAACCCGGCAACGGCCAGTCCGGAGATCCGGGGACGTTCACTTTCTGTCGCTCCGGTGGCGATCAGTCGCAATCGTTGACTGTGAATTTCTACGTGAGTGGCACCGCCACAAACGGCGTTGACTATTTGCAAATCCCCACCTCGGTGACGTTTGCGGCACATCAATCGAACGTCACGCTGGACGTTTCACCTTTGGTCGATTTGGTGGACCCGGGCGATGAACAGGCGATAGTGACGCTGAACCCAGGATCCGGATATCTCGTCGGCACTGAAAATGCCGCGACGGTAACGATTCACCTACCGCTTGGAGACGAGGATATTAGAGGCGTGACAATCTCGTCGACGCCCGGTCTGGCCCAAGAAGACAATGACCACGCAGGTGTGACGTCCCAGACGTTTCAAATCACTCGCTCTGGTGGCACCACTGGAGACCTGACGGTCAATTTTAGTTTGTCCGGGACGGCGACAAACGGAACCGATTATTCGCAGCTTCCGACCGGATCTGTCGTCATTCCTGGTGGTCAGTCTTCCGTGAGCCTGGTCGTCACGCCGATTTGGGATCAAGTTCAAAACGAGGGCGACGAGACGGTAAAAATCACACTGACGAGTACGAGTGACACGAATTTCCCGGTGCTGACTGCGGGTGACCACGCAACGATCACCATTCGCGACGCGAATTATCCTGCCGTGTGGATTTCCACGTCGGTGGCCGATGCCGATGAGGTCACCCCGCAGGGAAATCCCGGCCAATTGCAGATGCTTGTGCACGTCGATCGCCCCTCTCAGCACTGTTCCTATCCGGTGACCATACCCTATACGATCTCGACGACGGACCGTGACGGCGTGGTGATGGCGACGAATGGAGTCGACTATCAGTCCCTTTCGGGATCGGTCACTGTTGGTGGGACCGCGACATCCGCCACAATTAATATCACGACGATCTGGGATACCATTTACGAGCCGACCGAAACGGTGGAATTGACGCTCAATCCAGTCGGGACTCAGGCCTATTATACACTGGGGTCGAGCACGACGGCCGATGCGCGGATCCATAACGTGGCCTCTGCGATCGTTTCATTGTCGGTTGCTGACGCGGCCGCGGCCGAGGAAGGTCCCAATGGCGGCGATCCCGTGCCGGCACGGTTGACGTTCACGCGGACAAATGGCGACTTGTCTGTTCCGCTGGCTGTCAGTTTTTCTGATTATGGCATGGCCACGCTGGGTGTGGATTTCACCGGTCTGTCTTCGCCCGTCACGATTCCCGCGAATCAATCCAGCATCACGATTCTCGCGACCCCGGTCTGGGATACGCTCAAGGAGGGACCGATTGGTGCGGATGGCAAGCCCAATGGGATCGAGGATTTCAATATTCACCTGATTTCCGGTCCCGGATATGAAGTGGCCGCCGGCCAGGTCGATCAGCAATTCACCATCACTGATGCCCCCACTCCAGTCATTTCCATTACCGCTTCCGATTCCGAGGCGGCGGAAGATGATGGCACCAATGGCCCCAATTCCGGCTCGTGGACCATTTCAAGAACAGGAGGCACGACTCAGCCGTTGGTCGTTACGGTGAGCCTGTCGGGAACGGCAACGAGTGGAACCGATTACACGACCGCACCTGCAGTGACTTCAACCGTCACCATCCCCGTCGGCAGCTCGTCGGTGTCCGTGCAATTGAATCCCATCTGGAACCCGGAACTGGAACCCGTTGCGCCTGACAACACTGTGCCGCCGCAAGACGTGGGTAAAGAGAAAGCCAAGCTGACGATTTTCGAATCCAGCTCGTATGACGTTTCGCCCACCCAGAATCAAGCCGACATCTGGATCGCCGACGCGCCGTTGTCGACTGTCACAGTTGCGGTCTCCAACCCCCTTGCCTCCGAGCAGGGTGGGCAGAATTACTCCGCCCAAGCCGGAAGTTTCACATTCACCCGCACTGGCAGTCTGAGTCAAAGCCTGCATGTTTCGCTGGGAATCAACACGGGATTGAGCGGCTTTGGGTATGCCAGCTCGGCGGACTACACATTTTCCCCAGACATTTCCGGCGGTGTCACGTTCCCGCAAGGCCAGTCGTCCGTAACGGTGACAGTGACGCCGAAACAAGATCAAAACTATGCTGAGGGAGACGAGACACTCAAGTTGACGATCGTGGTTGGCTCTCCGCAGCTTTACGAAAACGGAAGCCCGAATGGTGCGCAGATCACGATTCAAGACGCCCCACTTCCGCTAGTGACCGTCTCCGTCACATCGTCGTTCGCAAAGGAAGAGGGGACTGATGGTAATCCCGTCCCTGGTTTCTTTGTGCTCAATCGAACTGGCGACTTGAGTTCTGCTTTAACCGTCAATTGCCAAACATCATATGTCACGGGATCGGCTGCCGGTGGTACGGACTTTCATCTTGTCGCCGGGGCCTCGTCAAATGGAGTCGGAGTTGGAACATTTCCAATCGGCGTCTCCAGGATTACGGTACAGCTCAATCCTGTTTGGGACGATATCGTTGAAGGCGACGAAACGATCAAATTGCAGGTAACTCCGGCCTTAGGATATCGCACAGATTCTTCCAGCGATTCTGGCCAAGTCACGATCATGGATCGTCCCGTTCCTTGGGTGTCAATTGACACCGTGGCTGACGCCCAGGAAGAGGGACTAACAGGTGATCCAGTCCCCGGATTCATTCGAATTTCGCGTTGGACTGGCAGCAATCTCAGGCCGTTGACTGTGTCATTCGTCATTCAGGCGAATAGCACAGCGTCAGCTGGCATCGACTATGATGGGCCAATTCTGAATGGGTTTGCTATCATTCCGGCAGGCCAATCCTATGTCGATGTCTCGGTTAATCCTCGGCAAGATACCGATAACCAAGAATCGACAGAAACGGTTGTTGCAGCACTTACACCCAGCGGCAAATATCAGTTCACAGATCCGTCAACGACCTTATTGATTGCAGACAGTCCGTCACCGCGCGTACAAGTCGACGCGACCGATTCCACCGCGGCCGAACCCGCCACTGGGCCGGCAGACACTGGAACGTTTACCGTCAGTCGGGTGGGCCGGTCGAACCAATCATTGACGGTCCAGCTCGCGGTGTCTGGAACAGCGACTTCCGGAGCTGATTTTACGAGCAGTCCCAGCCTGTCAGGCAGCAACCTCACCATCACATTTAACCCCGGCGAGCTGTCGAAAACAATCACCATCACGCCGCTTGCAGATCAAGATTATCAAGAAGGAGTTGAAAATGTTGGCTTGACCATTACTCCAAATTCCGCTTATCTCGTCCAACTCGGCCATGAACAAGCGAGCGTGAGTATCGCGGATGCCCCGAATGTCATGACGGTCGAACTGTTCGCCTCGGTTTCCGAGACGGGCGAAGCCGTTTCGAACTCCATGCAAATGATGGGAATGCCCCCCTACACTCCACCTCCGGCAGTAGCCACTTTGACGCGCACTGGCCGAACCGATCAGGCCGTCACCGTTCAGGTTCACGTCGCCGGAAACGCGACTTACGGATCCGACTATACGAGCAGTCCGGCGGCATCCGGTTCCACAATCTCAGTTGACTTCGCTCCCAATGAAGTCACCAAGACAATTCAAATCACAGCGATTACTGATGCTCTGGTCGAGCTGGAGGAAAATGTCTTTCTTACGATCAGCAACACGTCAGCCTATCACATCGGCAATCGTTACGTGGCCAACCTGGGAATCCACGACAATCACTCCACCGTGACCGTCTTGGCCACCGATCCGTTCGCTACGGAACCGTCCAGCATGTTTGGCATGCCCGATAATGGCACATTTGCCATCCAACGGGTCGATGGTGATCTCTCGCAACCACTGACCGTCAGCTTCAGTTTGGGGGGAACCGCGTCAAGTACCGACTATTCTGCCTATTCAAATTACAACGGCACTGCGACCACAGTGACGATTCCTGCCTGGCAAACCTATGCGACAGTCACCTTGACGCCCACTGCGGATTCCCTGGCGGAGGGCCTCGAAATCGCCGGCCTGACGCTGGCGTCGGGCCCGGATTACGCCGTGGGAGTTCCCGATCGGGACTTTATCAACATCGGCGACAGCATCATCCCCACTTACATTGTCACGGCACCCGACGCCGATGCGACCGAGCCCTTCAGCACTTCGTCCATGCCTGACACAGCAACGTTCCATATCGCGAAATTGGGCGGAAGTTCTTCGAACGACACCGTGACGTTCAATTTCAGCGGCTCAGCCACCCTCTACAGCGACTACTCCGTCAGCGGGTATTCGTTGTCCAACAATTATGGCGGCGGGTATTCAATTTCGGTGGGCTCGTATGGCGCGGATGTCACCGTCTTTCCCAACGCGGACAACGATTGGACCGAGGGCAACGAATCGGTCGTGCTAAACCTGGATGATCAATTCGTGAGTGACCAGAATAGCTCTTTCCAGCAGGCGACCATCACGATTCATCCCGCCGTGAACAACCCGCCGACGATCAATGGCACGTTGAATTCATCGTATTCGATGCTGGAAGATTCCACAGGCCAAGCGATCAGTTTCAGCGTCAATGACCAGGAAACGTACCCCAGCGCCCTGACAGTCCAGGCGACCGCGGTCCCGGCCGGCCTGGTCAACGTCAATGCCTATTCCATGGGCATGGGCATGCCTGGCGATCGTCAACTGCTAATAACGCCAGTCCCGAATCAAAACGGTATGGCAACGGTGACGATCACCGTGACGGACGGAAATGGAGCGACGGCAACGAAAACATTGCAAGTGCAAGTCACGCCGGTGAACGATGTCCCAAGTTTTACTGGCGGTTCGGGTGCGACGGTGAACGAAAACGCCGGACGGCAGACGATCGCCAACTGGGCGAGCGGCATTTCCGCTGGACCGCGAACGAAAGTAATCAGACCCTTTCGTTCCAGGTCACCGGTTCTACATTAATTGGTGGTTCAAGTGGCTCTCTTTCCGACCTGTTTTCAGAACCGCCGACAATTTCACCTTCTGGAACATTAACGTTCAAATCGGCGCCCAACAAGTTTGGAACGGCGATGTTAACGGCGGTCGTCAAAGACAATGGCGGTACGGCCAATGGCGGCGTCGATACCTCGGGACCCGTGACGTTCAGCATCGTGATCAATCCCGTTCCTATTGATGCCAAGTTAGAAGTTACCGGATTGTCGTTAGAGAATGACACTGGAATTCCAAATGACAAAATCAGTAGTGATGGAACTGTCGCATGGGGTGTTGGGTGGATTGGAAACAGTGGAAGTAATTATCCAATTCCTTCCTTCAGCCTGGATTTCGATCTAAATGATGATGGAACTACCGACTTCTCGGTCGCGAATTCAACCCAGAACGGAACAGTTGACCTAGCACAACATGGAATCGAAAAAGGCCCTGTTTCCATCAAAGCTCGAACCGAATACCACTATGACGGGATCCCCGAAGTCCAGTATGGTCAGTGGAAAGAGTTCTCCTTTGTATACGGCGACGATTCGACATTACCGATGAATTTGAATGACCAAATAGCATTGTCGGATGAAGACGGTCTCGGATCATTTTTAATCTCAACCACCCTTGACGCCGATGAGGTCGCCGAATACTGGATCGATCTTGATTCCGATGGGAATTTTGAATTACCACTTGAACAGAATCTTGACATCAACGGGGCCGTCGAGCCTGAGATCGATTTAAAGCAGATTCTGGGTACAGAGTTTTCCCGGATTGCGCAGAGCGGTGATTATCCAATCGCGATATTGGTGAAAGACTTCGAAGGGAATTTCAAGCAATTCTCATCCACACTGGCTGTCGCGGATAACCCTCCGGTCTTCGATTTTGAAATAACGGCCGATGTCATTCAAGTATTTCAACCTTTGACATTCACAGTGGCATATCAAGATGCTGGCCCAGATCCTTTGCAATCTGTCTCAATTGACTGGGGAGACGGAGCAGCCGTTCAAACCTTACCTGCGAATTCAAGCTCGTCAGTGCAAGGTACCCACATATTTTCCGAGTCAGGATCGCATTGGGTCCATGTTACCGTCATGAACAATGACGGAGATTTTGGTTCCGACTATTTGGTCGGCGTGGATGGGCCTGAAGATAGTATTCCAACAAATGAACCGACCATCGTCGAGGCTTATGCCGATGTGAATATCGATGAGAGTGCGACGATAACGGTTCATGCTGTCGACGCAAGTGGTAACTTGGGAGTTACTCTCGCTTGGGACTTGAATGGGGACGGTGTTTTTGATGACGGCACGGGCAATTCAATCGTCGTTCAGGACGATCCCGACCAACACATCTTTCATGCCTCTGTTCAGCTGACGGACGCAAACGGAAATCAAGTTGTTAAGGAGTTTGAATTTGAGAATTCATTTTATTCCACATTCGGCGACCCCGAAGCTTCAATTGGTGGTGTAGACAGCAGTCCTATAAGACTTTCTCTGGTTGATGATCATGCTCATCACGTCCCCAATCGCTCCATGAAAGCCCTTTGGGCTGATTTTCTTCCGGGATTCGACATTGATGATTTTGTCACGAACGCCCCGCGGAATCTTCATGGTCCGACCAGCCCCGAAATACTTAAGTTATTGAGAGCACGCGGCGAAAGCACTAATCGAGGAGGTGGCGCCTGGAATAATGAAAACTTAGAATTTTTTACGCGACCTGACATTAAGGCTCTAACAGATCCGAAAGAAAAAGGGAAACAAGCTCTTGAGCACCTGTTAAAGATGTGCAAAGATAAAGGAGTAGACATTTCAAATATGTGCACTTATCAACGGGCCTTCACAGACAAAAATCGAGCCGGAGCTATTGCGAGGTTTGTGAAATTGTGCGACGATTATGGCATCGATCCGAAA
>JAQGHT010000558.1 GCA_028291565.1 Planctomycetaceae bacterium
ACAACGAGGCACACGCGTGGCGCAGCTGGTTGCTGCGCGCAGTGGCCGGCAAGCCATCTGAACTCAATATTATGTACGGGCTGGCTGGTGAACGGCGGCTCACGGAGATGGAATTGGGCTGGCTGCCCGGCTATGAGGCATCAGCGCCTGTCAGAATTGGTAACGCCGCCCATAGTCAATTCCAGCTGGATGTGTTCGGTGAAATCATGGGGGCTTTGCTGCAAGCCAGGAAAGTCGGCCTGGACGGTGACGATGACACCTGGCGTCTGCAGATCATGCTGATCGAATATCTGGAATCCGTTTGGCAACAACCCGACGAGGGGATTTGGGAGGTCCGTGGTCCGCGTCAACAATTCACGCATTCCAAGGTCATGGCCTGGGTTGCGGTGGACCGCATGATCCAGTCGGTCGAGCTCTTCGGATTGAAGGGCCCTGTCGAGCATTGGCGGACATTGCGAACGGCCATTCACAACGACGTTTGCAGCAAAGGCTTTGATCCCGTGCGAAATACATTCGTGCAAGCCTACGGCAGCGATGCGTTGGATGCCAGCTTGCTGATCATGCCACTTGTTGCCTTTCTTCCCCCCAGCGACCCTCGGGTTCGAGGCACTGTTGAGGCCATTGAACGTGAATTGCTCTCAGATGGATTCGTCGTCCGGTATCTGACCAAAACCGGAGTCGATGGGCTGCCGCCGGGTGAAGGAGCGTTCTTGCCGTGTACGTTCTGGCTGGCCGAGAATCTGGAACTGTTGGGCCGGCACGACGATGCGATCCAGCTCTTTGAAAAATTGCTGGGTTTGCGGAACGATGTGGGATTGTTGTCGGAGGAATACAATATCCAGCAACGTCGGCTGGTGGGAAATTTTCCTCAGGCATTTTCGCACGTGGCCCTGGTGAACGCGGCTTGTAAATTGTCCCCCCAAAGTGATCCTGCCAAGAGCCAGCTCGTTCGATGAGTTGCGAGTCTCCGGAACTTACAGCGGTTTAACCTTGCATCCTCCGGTTTCACTTCAACTTCGTGCCACTGCTTTCCGCTGTACTCAGCGAGAAGCAGTGCAAATTCACGCTCACACGAGCACTGCTTGGGGATTGAGTACAACCCCGAAGCAGTGGCACTGGCAGACTCAAGGTTAAACCGCTGTAATAGTCGTTCGTGCAATGCACCACATTCAATAATCGACAATTTTCGACACGTTTGGAGAGAGCATCCGCCAACGGGCTTGGCGCGGTGGGGTCACGGACCTTGTATTACTCCCTGCCTCAATCCGATCACTTGCGTGGCGTAAAAGCCGTAAAAAGTGCCAATAATTCAGGAGCTGGTTCGATGACATTGAAGATATTCGCAATAAGTTTGAGCTTGATCACGGCGTCATTTTCATCCGCTTTCGCCGCAGATCCGATTGATGTTAAGGTCGTCAAACAAGCAGAAAAGCCTGACCCTGGCAAAATCGTGCGTCAATCTGCAGACCAGGTCGGCAAATTGCTGAAAATCGGTGTCGCCGAAGTCGACATCACCCCGCCTCCTGGATTCCCGATGGCGGGATACTATCACGAACGTCTGGCCGATGGCGCGATTGACCCACTGAAAGCGAAGGCGATTGTTTTTCGAGACGGCCAGACCGAAGCGGCACTCGTCGTCTGCGATTTGATTGGAATCGCGGTTGACTTGCAGCGAGCCATCCGCCAACGCGCGTCGGAAAAAACGGGAATTCCAGTTTCAAATATCGTCATCTCGGCGACACATTCTCACACAGCGCCCGACTATATGAAGGAACTGTATCTGAAGTTGGGCGGCGAACCACAAGAGCCCTTGCGGGCTGAATATATTGAAAAGCTGATCAATGGGCCTGTTGACGCAATCGTCAAGGCCCATGCGACAGCCAAGCCGGCGAGCGTAGCCAGCGGTGCGGCGCGGCAACAGAATCCGGTTTCATTCAACCGTCGTTTCGTAATGCGCGACGGCAGTGTGCGGACCTGGATGAACTTGGAGAATCCCGAAGTCGTGCGCCAGGCGGGGCCAATTGATCCCGAAATCGGGCTGCTGACAATTCGTGACGAAGCGGGCGTGCCTTTAGGGATCCTCAGTAACTTCGCACTGCATCTCGATACAGTCGGTGGACTGAAATGGAGTGCTGATTATCCATTCTTCATTGAGCAAACGCTGCGCAAGGAATCTGGTACCGGCGTGATCTCGATCTTTGGAACGGGTTGCTGCGGAGATATTAACCATTCTGATCCGCGGCGCCGCGAGCGGAACAAATCCGACTTCATTGGCAATTCCATCGGCCAATCGATTCAAGCACAGCTCAGCACATTGCAACCTGTCGAACGGCCGAACCTGATTGTGAAATCACGGATGGTACCGCTGGCGTTGCAAGATGCGACTCAGGAAGAGGTGACTCGATCGATACAAATCTTGAAGGCGGCGCAAAAGAAGGAGAAAGTCGAATTCCTCGATCACGTCCTGGCCTACAAGAGGTTGATGCTCGACCAGATGCGTCATCCCAAACCGCATGCGAACGCCCGCGAGTTCATCACCTGGGGCCTGAGCCGTTCGTTAGCGGGGATCGGTGAGAATCTGCCGGTTGAGGTCACGGTCGTTGCTGTGGGACGTGATCTGGCGATTGTTTGCCTCCCTGGAGAAGTCTTCGTGGAACTTGGACTGGCGATCAAACAAGGATCTCCTTACCGCACCACAATGGTCATCGAATTGTCCAATTGTGTTGAGACCATTTACATCCCGAATCGAGCCGCTTACGCAGGAGGCAGCTACGAAGTGACCAACTCGGCAGTCCAGCCAGGCTCTGGCGAAATCCTCGTCGAAGCAGCGCTCGGTCTACTGCGCGAAGCCGCTAGCGGGACGCTTGAGAAATCAGAAAAGCGGTCCGCGCCGTGAAATGAGAATTGAACAAACACCAGCATTGCCGATCAGATCTTATTTCACTATCCCGGTGGAAAACCGCAGGCTTGAAGCAGCGTGGTTTGAACGGTTAGGTCATGAGCGTACGGGAAATCGCTCGACTTCTCACCTCGAATAATTTGTGCCATGTCGGCCGCGTCAGCGACATAGCGTTCGTATTTGGGGAAGCTGACAGTTTGCGGTCCCTGTTGATAATCGCCTCTGCGCTTCGAAAGCGTTACTGTAGCCGACGGATTATCCAGCGGCTGGATGTGGAACGTCCCTTCAGAACCGCAGACCACCAGGTGCCGGCGATTGCCACCGTCAAACTCGAGCGCACTCGATTTCACACTGGCAATTGCGCGGGCATATGTCAGGACGGCCAACATATTGTCCGACAGAGTATCTTCATTTGAAGCGGCGTGCTGGAAATAAGGCGTTACCGCCGTTGGCTTGCCCAGAATCCCAATCACCAGATCAATGACATGACAGCCCAGTTCGAACATGATTCCGCCCCGGTATTCAGCCAGTCGGCGACGGCTCGCGGGATCAACGACTTTACTCATGACAGTGTGAATTTCGAAAATGTCTCCGAGCCAACCCTGTTTGAGGAATTCGCGTAATAGCACCACCGCCGGGTTGTAACGGAACATGTAGCCCATCTGAACCAGCAGCCGTTGTTGTCCCGCCGTATCCAGGATCCGTCGAAACTGCGACAGAGATTCACCAGCCGGTTTATCGATATGAACATGCTTTCCCGCCGCCACGCACTTCTCCGCAGTATTCAACAGGTCGCGGACTTGTGTCTCAACGAGTACCGCTTGAAGTCCAGAGACGTTCAGCAGTTGATCCGGTGTCATCCAGGTCAAGCCGCGATACAGCTCCTGTGTCGTTGCCTTTTGGCGAAGTTCTGGATCCGACTCGACGACACCGACAACTTCATAATCTTCCGACTGGCGGTAAATGGCGAGTTTACTGGCATGAGCATGGCCCACTCCGATCTGGCCGATCTTAATCTTCGGCGGTCGGACTTTCGCAGGCTTTTCTTTTGTCCCGGCTTGCGTAGCCGCGAGCCAGCCTGGCAGCAGTGAACTCGTGACCGCAGCGACGCCGGCCGATTCCAGGAATGCACGTCGCGAGGATCTGTCGTTGGTGGGCTTCTCAATCATGATATCTCCCGGAAATCGTGGAATGACAAGTTGGTTTTCGATTGTATACGTTCGTCTGACTATGGTATTGTTTGCCTCACTATTTCGTCAGCTTCTCTTCGCATTCATTGACACTCTTTTCGCTCGGAAGGCTGCCGCTGATGTCTTTTTCATTTTTGTGTCCACATTGCGACGCCAAAATCAAGTTAGCGGACGAACGGCACATCGGCAAGAAGGTCCCGTGTCCTGGTTGTCGCACACCAATTGTGATTCAGCGACCGGAAGAGGCGAACGTTGAAGAAATCGACGCTGAAGAAGAACTGCCTGTTGGAAGTGAGACTCCCTTACCAGAGCTCCCGAGCAAGAAAAGAAAGATCAAGCCGAAAACCGAGATTACGTCGGTCGTCGAAGAGTCCCCCAAGAAAGTATTGCCGCTACCCGTCTATGCGGCGGGAGGTTTCGCCGCGGTCGTTTTTATCGGATTGGTGATCTGGTGGCTGATTCCCCCAGCCCAAGAGCAGAAGTCGATCCCGGAAATGACTCAAGTCCAAACGCTGCCCCCATCAACTCAGAAAGAAGAACCTCAACAACCGATCGCCGCGGCATTGCCACAAACTGCGATTGAAATGCCCAAACCAGAATCTCGGCCACAGCAACCACCAGGAACAAAGCCGGTTAAGAAATTGAGTCCGCAGATGGTCGCGACGTTCCAAGAGGAGATGATTGAAAGCCAGAAAGCCGCGAATCCGCAGATTTCCGTCGCGGAGATTACCGAGAAAACTGGCGGACAATTTGATCGCCAGCTGGCTCGCCTCCAAAAGGAAGATCCGGACTTTTTATGTTTGACGCCTGACGATGAACAGCTGTTGTCTGAAAATAAACCCCTGCCCCACTCGGAACGGCGGATTCAGTTTACCATTAAGTATGCCGCCAAGTATGAGCCAAACTGGATTCGGAACATCCGGATGCTTAAGCCCTATGAAGAAGGAAAACCGCTCGACTCGCGCAAGTTGGAATTATTGGCCATGATGATGGACAAGGCCTGGAAAAACATTTGCCGCGACAAAGGATTGAATAGACCGGATTTTGCCGAACGCTTGCGCGGACTGGAACAGGAACGGCTGGGGCGTCCGGTCACCCTGGAAGACCTGCAAGAGGACACTCGTCGCATGGCGGTCGCGACCGCGAAAATGTCCGACGTGGAAAAGCTCAAACAAATTTCTCGTGCGATGCACGACTATCACAGTATTACCAACCATTATCCAGGCGCAGGACGCGGACGGAGTTCGGAAAACGGTGGAAAGCCAGGTTTGAGTTGGCGGGTGCATCTGTTGAATGTTTTGGAGCAGTCCGCGATCAACGAACCGAGCTTACTCATAGTCTCCGTCGATCGGCCGGAGCAGCTGGTATCGAGTAAGGATTTCCATTTGGATGAACCTTGGGATAGTCCACATAATTTGCTACAGGTTGAACGGATGCCCAATATCTATCAATTCACAGGTGCCTCCAAAGGGAAAACGACGGTGCATGTGGCGATCGATGCGGAAACACCTTTTGGAGGCGATCGCGTGACCAGGAAACGCAGCATTCAAGGTGGAACCAGCTACACGTTCATGGTCGTAGTCGGAGGTCCCGAAACAGCGGTGGAATGGACAAAACCGGGCGGCTTGGAGTTGAATTCGGCTCCGAATCTGGCGGCGCTGCTCGGCACACCTCCGGAAGGTGGGTATGTCATTGCACTATTTGACGGGGCTATTCGTCGCGTCGCGAAAGACCCCGATTTCGCGAACTTCAAAGAGATGTTTTCGATGGAGAATAAGACGGGAAAACCACGAGATATAGAGCACATTTTGCAGCCAAGACGGTAAGCCACGTATTGTAAATCAAGGTGTTCACTATGCTGTTTGAACGAATTTTTTCGCGCACATTCGCGCCGTTTGCCAGTCTGCCTGGCCCCAGGCCGCTGTTTCCAATCGGCAATTTGTTGAACTTCTTTGGCAAGTTTGATCGACCATGGGAAGTGATGGCCAGGTATGGCGAACTCTATGGCGGCATGTGCGCGATGTGGTTATTCAATCAACCGGCGATTGTACTCAATGATGCACGGTTGATTGGCGAAGTTCTTTGTAGTCGGACGCAGGATTTTTACAAGGACGAGCCCTGCGGGGCGCTCATTCCCGTGTTGACCCGCTCCAGTCCGAATATCAACAACGGCGAGGAGTGGACGCGCACCCGCCGGCAAAGTCCAATGACTCAGCCCTGGATTGTCGAGTGGCGGGAGCGCCAGATGCCGGCATTGCGAAACGTCCTGCGCAAATGGGCAGAGCGTATGGCGTCAGTCACGGAAACTGAAGCGTTGCCATTCCAAAAGGAAGTGCAGCGTGTCACATTCGATTGCTTCTCGGTCGCCACGGTTGGTAGTGAATTGACCGAAAGCTGCTATAGCGATTTTTTGTTAATGGCGAGCCTGGGCAGCAAACGCATGCTCACGCCAATGCGTCCGTCTGCGGAACTCAACACGCAAGGCCAGGAAACTCGGAAACGCTTTCTGCGCGGTTTGCGCGAACGGTATGACAACGCGTGTTCGAAGTCGGATCCTGCGGCGACCGATCTTTTGTCGATGGCTCTGCGAAATCACACTCAGCTTCCAGCGGACGAATTATCGGCGGAAATGGGCAATGTGTTTTACGGGGGCTGTTTTTCGGTTCCCAGTACACTCGTTTCGACGTTGTACCTGCTGTCGCAGAATCCCGAGGAATTTCGAAAACTGAAAGCGGCGATTCGCCAACTGGGCGACGATTGCGACCTGATGACATTGCTCGAATGTCGTCCATTAGACTATGCCTTGCGAGAGGGGATGCGTTTGCTACCGGCGGTACCGTTGTTCGGCCGCCGTGTGTTGACGACAGCTGCGACCGAACTTGGTGGCTGCCAGCTTCCGCCAAACACGAATATCTGGATCTGCAACTGGCTGCTGCAGCGATCCGCTCCGCAATGGGACCGGCCATTGAATTTTCTACCAGACCGTTGGAGCGGCGGCGTGGCGGAAGCCAACCCGCTGGGAAGTGACTATTTTTTCCCCGAAGGCCGCGGACCACGAATTTGCCTCGGAGCGGAATATTCGATCTTCTACATGAAACTGGTTCTCGCCACGTTACTGAGCCGTTGGGATATTGAGTGCGGTCAGGGACAGGCGTATGATGCCGGTCAGGGGTTTTTCTTCGGAGTTCGCATGCCCTACGGACTAAGAGCCAAGCTTTGCCGCAGGACAGATGATTGAAAGTCTGACACGTTCTAAAGTTGAGTCAGCAACATTTTCGCCGCTTTGATGTCAGGCATGTCAAAGCCCTCTGTGAACCAGTGACACAGTGGGTCCAGATGGTGACGGGCTTCCACATTCTGGCCACGTTTCTGCCAGATTCGACAAAGCTGCAGTGTGGTTCGAAGTTCGTGCATTTTCGCGTTTTGTCGTACCGCGACTGCAATGGATTCGCGATAAGCAGTCTCGGCCTGATCCAGTTCTCCTTGATCGAAATGGAAGTCGCCGCGCAACCGCAACAATTCGGAATGCATGAAGTATTCACCCGAACTTTGATCGATGAAGGCCTGATCGAGCTGCTTGACAGCCGCGTCACGCCGGCCAACCTGCCACAGCGAATCCGCGAGATGAGCGCGGTACTTGGGAA
This sequence comes from Planctomycetaceae bacterium, assembly GCA_028291565.1. Lineage (GTDB taxonomy): Bacteria > Planctomycetota > Planctomycetia > Planctomycetales > Planctomycetaceae > JAKFVC01. The sequence continues at coordinate 7,734 of JAQGHT010000558.1, forward strand.
ACAGGATGAACGAACCGGTGGCATCAAGTTGGGCGATGGCAGCTTGCAGCGATTCAATCGCTTCATCAAAGCGGCCAAGATGTTTAAGACCGACTCCCTGACACCCGGTTCCCAGAGCAATCCAGAAAGCAAAAGCCTGTTCGTCTGCAATTCGGCGGCAGCGGTCAGCATGTTCGATCGTCTTTTCGCCCAGACCCGCGAAATCGTATGCTTGCGCGACTTTCCATTCGGTCATTACTTGAGTGAACACATGCCTAAGATCGTAAGCCATTTTGAGTGCTTCACGCATCCGAGCAAAGGCCTGATCGGCATAACCCAACTGCCAGAGCGCCATTCCCAGGTACGCCAGGTTCATGGGCCCGCTGTTTTGCTGTGTGATTTTCGCGAACTCAATGCTGGCTTCACGGTGGTGGTGCTGCGATCCGATCAGCGCATGGGCTCGCGCAGTCGAAAAGTCTCCGGCATACAAAGACGTGCAGCTTTGATTCCAATGTGCTTCAGCCAGCATCCCGGGGCCCTGAGCCGCCTCCGCCAGTGCGAGCGTTTCCGGACACCGCTGGTAGCAATCCGCGAACCGGCCGCGAATGAAAAGCCATTCCCAATTCGAAATCAGCACCGGAAACAGCGGAGCGCCGTCGCCCAGCTTCCGGCAGATTTCGATGCACCGATTCTGCACCGGTTCGACTTCCGGAGCAGCATAGCCCTGGACCGCCATCAGTGCGCCGCTGAGTGGCAGTTTGATCCCCAGTTCCAGC
>JAQGHT010000560.1 GCA_028291565.1 Planctomycetaceae bacterium
CGTGACATCACGCGAATGAACAATGAGCAACGGAATTTCCGCGTGTTCGGTCCTGATGAGACCCTTTCCAACGGACTGGAAGCGTTGTTTCAGGTCACGCAGCGTCAATGGGAAGGTGAGTGCCGCCCCAACGACGAATTCCTCGCCCGAACTGGCCGGGTGATGGAAATGCTCAGCGAACATCAGTGCGAAGGCTGGCTGGAAGGTTACTTGCTCACCGGCAGACACGGGCTTTTCAATTGCTATGAAGCGTTCATCCATATCGTTGATTCGATGTTCAACCAGCACGCCAAATGGTTGAAAATCACGTCTCGCATCCCCTGGCGTCGAAAAATCGCGTCGCTCAACTACCTGTTGGCCTCGCACGTCTGGCGACAGGATCATAATGGTTTCACTCATCAAGATCCTGGCTTCATCGACAATGTCGTCAACAAGAAGGCGGAAATCGTCCGGGTTTACCTTCCGCCCGATGCCAATTGCCTGCTGTCAGTCATGGACCACTGCCTGCGCAGTCGCCACTACGTCAATGTCGTAATCGCCGGAAAGCATGCCGCCCCGCAGTGGCTGACGATGGACGAGGCGGTCAAGCACTGCGCCGCAGGCATCGGTGTCTGGCAATGGGCCAGCAATGATCACGCTGGGAGTCCGGATGTCGTGATGGCCTGCTGTGGCGACGTTCCCACCCTGGAGACACTGGCGGCAGTATCCATTTTGCGAGATGCGCTTCCAGACTTGAAAATCCGAGTGGTCAATGTCGTCGATCTGATGCGATTGCAGCCCGATACCGAGCACCCACATGGGTTAAGCGATGAGCAGTTCGATACTCTGTTTACGACAGACAAACCTGTCATTTTCGCATTCCATGCATACCCCTGGTTGATTCACCGCCTGACCTATCGCCGGACCAACCACCACAATATCCATGTTCGTGGCTACAAAGAAGAGGGGACGATCACGACGCCCTTTGACATGACCGTTTTGAACGATCTCGATCGCTTTCATTTGACGATCGACGCGATTGACCGACTGCCACACACTGGCGAGCAAGGTTTGCTGTTGCAGCAGCGACTTCAATTGAAATTGATCGAGCACCGGCAATACATCAATCAGAACGGGCAGGACATGCCGGAAATCCGAAATTGGAAATGGGGTGGAGCGACATGCCTGCCCAGGAACTGATCGGTGATCGCAGTCGTCTGGCAACAGAAAGTGTGAAGCGCCCCGTGAATCACGGCGAAGTTGTTTCGGTACGCGGCAGTGTCGTCGACATCAGCTTCGAAACTCAATTGCCAGCCATTCAATCGTTATTGCACGCGAACCAGGGGAAGATCGCCATCGAGGTGCTCACCCAGCTTGACACGCGCCATGTCCGCGGAATCGCCCTGACTGCGACTCAGGGTCTGGCTCGCGGAAATATTGTCGAAGACTCGGGAGGTCCGCTCAAAGCGCCTGTTGGCAGGGCCATTCTCTCGCGAATGTTCGATGTGTTTGGAAATACAATTGACCGTCAAGGGGCGTTATCCGATGTGACCTGGAGATCCGTCCATAACGCCCCTCCTCCGCTCGCAAATCGTTCGACCCGATCTGAAATGTTTGAAACGGGGATCAAGGTCATTGACGTCCTGGCCCCTTTAGAACGAGGTGGCAAAGCGGGGTTGTTTGGCGGCGCGGGTGTCGGAAAGACGGTGCTCCTCACCGAGATGATCCACAACATGCTTGGCCATCATCAAGGCGTCAGCATTTTTTGCGGGATTGGAGAACGGTGTCGCGAAGGCGAAGAACTGTACCGGGAAATGAAGGCGGCCGGTGTTCTATCGAGCATGGTCATGCTCTTTGCGCAAATGAACGAACCGCCGGGAAGCCGGTTCCGTGTCGCGCATGCCGCCTTAACCATGGCGGAGTATTTTCGGGACGACGAACACCGCGATGTCCTGCTGCTCATCGATAATATCTTTCGATTCATTCAAGCGGGATCGGAAGTCTCTGGTTTGATGGGGCAGATGCCCTCACGCCTGGGATATCAACCAACGATGGGCACAGAACTTTCCGGAATCGAAGAACGAATCGCGAATACGGAATCAGGCGCGATTACTTCAATTCAGGCGGTCTATGTTCCGGCGGACGACTTCACCGATCCTGCGGCAGTCCATACATTCTCGCATCTTTCGGCCTCAATTGTCCTGTCTCGCAAAAGAACCAGCGAAGGTCTGTTTCCCGCAGTCGATCCACTCCAATCCAGTTCCAAGATGGCCACACCCGGAATCGTCGGAGAACGGCACTACCGCCTGGCTCAGGAGATCAGACAGACTCTCGCACAGTATTCAGAACTCAAGGACATCATCGCGATGCTGGGGATGGAACAACTGTCACGGGATGACCGAAATGTCGTGAACAGGGCTCGCCGTTTGGAGCGATTTCTGACTCAGCCCTTTTTTACCACCGAACAATTCACGGGACTCAAGGGCAAACTCGTTGGACTTCAGGATGCTTTGGACGGGTGCGAACGAATCTTGAACGATGAATTCAAGGACCTGCCCGAGAGTGCGCTGTATATGATCGGCGCCATTAGTGAAGCGCAAGCAACGGCGAGTCCTCAACAAAAAGTCGAGCCATGCCCTCCGAATTCATGACACTCAAGGTGCTGCTCCCGTTTGAGATCTTCGCGGAGACATCCACTGTCGCCCGGATTGTCGTGGAGACTCACGCAGGGTCGTTTGGGCTGTTGCCACATCGCCTCGATTGCGTCACGGCACTCGTCCCCGGTATCTTGACCTACGAGACTTCGACGGGCGGCGAAGTCTGTGTTGCGATTGACGAAGGGATCCTGGTTAAAACGGGTTTGGACGTGTCTATCTCGGTTCGCAACGCGATTGGCGGTTCGAACCTGAATCAACTACGAGAGGCGGTTGAGCGAGAATTTCTGAGTCTGAACACACAAGAACAAAGCGTCCGCGCAGTGCTGGCGAAAATGGAAACGAGTTTCTTACGACGGCTGGCGGAGTTTCACCGTGAATGACAAATCGAAGCCGCCAGGCGAAGTCGACGCGACTCCCTTCAGTCAGCAAGTTGGAGCAAAAGCATCGCGAAAACTCAAGGCCCGCAGAAACCCCAGACCAGGAGTCTGGTCCGGACTGGGGGTAATGGGTCTGATCGGTTGGTCCGTCGTCATTCCAACACTCTCAGGCGCGGCTGTTGGCAAATGGCTAGACAAGCAATACCCGGGAGCCCATTCCTGGACGCTGACATTATTGATCGCCGGATTGTGTCTGGGCTGCTTCAGTGCCTGGCAATGGGTAGCCAGGGAAGACCAACAAATGAGAGATGAACACAATCATGATAATGATTGATACGCTGGTACTAGTGCCGGCATTTATCACCGGCATGCTGCTCGGCATCATGTTCTTCGGCGGACTATGGTGGACGGTCCAGCAGGGACTGGCGTCCAGTATTCCAGCGATCTGGTTCCTGAGCAGCCTGCTGCTGCGAATGGGACTGGCCCTGGCCGGTTTTTACTGGATCTCGCAAGGACATTGGGAGCGGCTTGGCGTGTGTCTCGTGGGATTTCTTATTGCTCGTTCATTTGTCACCTGGTTCGTGCATTCCGCAAACACCGGTTGTCCAGGCCGATTGGAGGGCTGTCATGCGCCTCAGTCCCGATGAGATGATCTTCTGGCAGCACGGTTTTTTCAAACTGAACGGAACGATTGTCTTTACCTGGATCCTGATGCTGGTCATGGTTGTGACTTCACGGCTGATCACACGCACGTTATCACTTGGGTTGACGCGAACTCGCTGGCAGAGCCTGCTGGAAATCCTGGTCACCGGCATTGAAAAGCAGATTGAAGAAGTCGGCCTGAATCAGCCACGCATCTACCTGGGTTTTCTCGGCACGCTGTTTCTGTTCGTTGCAGTGGCCTGTTTAGGGACGATCATTCCCGGATTTGAACCTCCCACGGGATCGCTCTCGACGACGGTTGCTCTCGCACTGTGCGTGTTCGTCGCCGTCCCGCTCTATGGAATCAGGGACCAGGGTCTCAAAGGATATTTGAAGACTTATATTGAACCGACGGTGATCATGTTGCCATTCAATGTGATCAGTGATCTCTCCCGCACTCTGGCGCTGGCCGTGCGGCTGTTCGGAAACATGATGAGTGGGGCGATGATCATTGGCATTTTGTTGACAATCACTCCGTTGCTCTTCCCGATCGTGATGACGGCACTCGGACTGCTCACGGGACTCGTACAAGCCTACATCTTCAGCATTTTGGCCGCGGTCTACATCGCGGCGGCCACCCGCACACTTCAGGCAAAGGAACACTGATGGACAATTCGACCCTGATCGCCGTCGCATCAATCGTGACGGCAGGCTTTACAACCAGTATCGGCTGCATGTGCCCGGCCCTGGGGGAAGGACGATCGGTCGCGACCGCGCTCACCGCGCTGGCGCAGCAGCCAGACGCTTCATCGACGATTACCCGGACGTTGTTTGTCGGCCTGGCAATGATCGAATCGACAGCCATCTACTGCTTCGTGGTCTCGATGATTCTGATTTTCGCGAATCCATTCTGGAACCACGTCATCGCACAGACCTCGGGAAGATAAGACATGCTTATTGACTGGTTCACAGTGGGCGCGCAAACGCTCAATTTTCTCATACTGGTCTGGTTACTCAAGCGGTATCTTTATCAGCCCATTCTCGATGCGATTGACGATCGAGAACGGCTGATCGCTGAGGAACGCGCCGATGCCGATGCCAAACGGACCGTGGCCACTCAGGAACGGGAAGAATTCCGGGAAAAGAACGAGCAATTTGACAAGTTGCGTGCCGACCTGGTACGGCAAGCGACGGAAGATGCGAACGTGGAACGCCAACGTCTCTTCGAAGAAGCGCGAAAGGACGCGGATGCATTGCGTTCCAAACGCGCGTCAACATTTGATCGGGAACAAACACGATTGAATGACGAAATCACGCACCGAACTTGGGATGAAGCGTTTGCCATTGCGAGGAAAACGCTGTCAGACCTCGCCGGTGTCAGTCTGGACGGACGCATGAATGAAGTCTTTACACAACGATTAAGAGGCTTGAATGGTGAGGGAAAAACGGTCTTTAACCAGGCTCTGAAATCCTCAACTGATCCCGCAGTCCTGCGGAGCGCGTTCGATTTGCAACCTGAACAACGGGCCGCCCTGCAATCGGTATTGAATGAGGTTTTTGGAGCCAACATTTCAGTCCGTTTCGAAACCGCGCCACACCTGATTAACGGAATTGAGCTCCTCGCCGGGGGACAAAAGATCGCCTGGTGTATCGATGATTATATTGCGAAGCTGGGAACGAGCATTCGAGAACTTCCGGCCGCGCAATCCGACCAAAATGACGATTCCGAGTCCGAATGCCAGACTAAAGCAGACACTCAATCCGTTTCAGTTGCGGAGGCTCAATGACTCCGCCACCCAAAGCCTTGTCACGCGTGTTCGATGACGCATTTTCCCAGTTGCAACAGGGACGTGAAAAGTTCACGCCTCAATTCGCACCTCGCGAAGTTGGGTTGGTGTCAGGTGTCGCGACAGGCATCGCCAAGGTCACAGGTCTGCCCGGCGTCGGGAGTGATGAACTCCTGATGTTTCCAGGCGATGTTTATGGCATCGCATTCAATATTGATGCCGACGAAATCGGCGTCGTTCTGCTGGGCGACTCATGGCGAATCCATGCCGGTGACGAAGTCCAGCGGACGGGCCGAGTCATGGACGTGTCAGTCGGAGACGAACTCCGCGGACGCGTCATCGATCCACTCGGACGACCCCTTGATGGCGGCCGACCCGTGACGCGAGCCCAGCGTCTACCGATCGAACGCTCAGCCGCATCCATCATGGACCGAGCTCCGGTTACTGTTCCGCTTCAGACCGGCTTGAAGGCGATCGACGCGCTGGTGCCCATTGGGCGCGGACAGCGCGAATTGATTCTGGGTGACCGCCAGACCGGGAAGACCACAATTGCGATCGACACGATTCTCAATCAGCGGGACAAAAATGTCATCTGCGTCTATTGTGCGATTGGCCAACGGGCCTCCGCCGTGGCCAAGTGCGTGGCCACACTGCGAGAAAAAGGGGCGATGGAATACACCACGGTCGTCGTGACCGAAGGCAACGATCCTCCAGGACTGGCTTATATCGCCCCCTATGCCGCGACTAGCATCGCTGAACATTTTATGGAAGCGGGCCATGATGTCCTGATCGTTTATGATGACTTGACGCAACACGCGCGAGCATATCGTGAACTCTCCCTTCTGCTGCGTCGTCCTCCTGGACGCGAAGCGTTTCCCGGCGACATTTTTTATCTCCATTCACGGCTGCTGGAACGGGCGACGCGATTGTGCCCCGAGTTGGGTGGCGGATCGCTGACCGCATTGCCAATTATCGAAACCGAAGCACAGGATATCTCTGCTTATATCCCCACCAATTTGATCTCCATCACAGACGGGCAAATCTATCTGTCACCGTCGCTCTTCGAGCTCGGAGTACTACCCGCGATTGATGTTGGTAAGTCTGTTTCGCGAGTCGGCGGCAAAGCCCAGCTTGCCGCCTATCGGGCGATCGCCGGCGACCTCAAACTCGCCTACGCGCAGTTTGAGGAACTCGAGTCGTTTTCCCGTTTTGGGGCACGCCTGGATGAGCCCACCCGCAAAAGTATCGAGCATGGACGTCGAATTCGAGCGTGCTTGAAACAGCCTGAATTTTCGCCCGTTTCAGTACGCTCACAAGTCGTCATCCTGTTGGCACTGACCGCGGGACTTTTCGATTCGGTGCCGATCGACGTAATGCCGGAAGCAGAGCGTGCTCTCAGTAAGGCGGCAATTGACATCCCACCGGAGCTCTGCACGCGATTCGAATTGGGAGCAGAACTCAATGAGACAGATCGTAAAACAATCACTGATCTGGCCCGCCAAGCTCTAATTTCCTTCCAGTCAGAATCTGGCGCTCAACCGTCAGGAACGGAAAAAACAAGCCCCCAATCATGAGTGACACCACCAAGCTGCGTCATCAGATTCACGGAGCCGGAGAACTCCAGTCCGTCGTCCGCACCATGAAAGCTGTAGCCGCGTCCAGCATTGGGCAGTACGAACAGGCGGCTCGCGCGCTGGATCAATATTGTCACACGATTGAACTCGGCTTGGGCGCCTGCTTTCGAAATGCGCATTTGGTCGCCGAAATTGATGTCCTTCCAGAACCCCCAGACAAAACATCGAAACCATCAGTCCGAACGATCGTCTTCGGCTCCGATCAAGGGCTGGTGGGCCCATTCAATGACGTGATCGCGGATTTTGCGGTCCAAACACTGGCGAAACTTTCGCGGAAATCCGAAGTCTGGGCCGTGGGTGATCGAGTTTCTCAGCGGCTCGCCGACGCAGGAACAAACCTGAAAGGCAGTTTTTCAGTTCCGAGCTCAGTCAAGGCAATCACGGCTCTCATCGGACAGTTGCTACTTGCGACCGAATCACAAGTCGATCCAGATTCTGAACCGGAACTGTATATTATCTTCAATCGTCCTGGAACGCGCACGACGTACGTTCCAGTCAGCCAGCGTTTGTTACCGCTCGACGCGGAATGGCAATCTCGCATCGTCAAAAGTGCCTGGCCAACGAACCTGCCGCCTCAGACACTGGGCGACAACACGACTGTTCTGCGGGCACTCATCCATGAGTATCTCTTCGTAACACTCTTTCGCGCCTGCGTTGAATCGCTGGTCAGCGAAAACGCCAGCCGCCTGGCGGCAATGCAACGCGCGGACCAGAACATCAACGACTTGCTGAAGCAATTGAATGAATCGTTTCACCGTGTACGTCAAGGCGGCATCGATGAAGAACTGTTCGATGTCATCTCCGGTTTCGAGGCCTTAGGATCAGCGAAGCAATAACAGTCGGTACCGCACCACGCGAAGATGTCGCGTGGCCGTAGGATGGACATTCCTGTCCGTCTGGCGCGATGACGGACAGAGGGTGTACGCCTGTAAAAAGTTCCGACACGTATTGATTCGCCAGTCATTAATTATACCGCACACGGGCAGAAATGAGACGTTTCGAACGCGGGGGTATATATTGACAAACAACTCATTCGTCACCGCGAACAGTATAAAGGCTGCCAAACAGCCTGATTTTTCTGTAAGCGATGTCTCTCCGAGACTCGCAGTCGAAGAGCTTTTCAATAGCCGTTCAGGCAAACTCTTCGACGTACCAGTTGTTTGGCAGGTTCTAAAATCGAAAATCGGAATAGAATCCTATCGCGGTTTAACTTTGCGTCTTCCGGTGATGTGCCACTGCTTTGCGACCGTACTCGGTCGTTAAGCAGTGCATTCGGAGTGGTGAAAAGCACTGCTTAAACGCCGCGTACAGCGTTAAAGCAGTGGCACAATTAATCATCGCAAACCGGAGCGCGCAAAGTTAATCCGCTATACCTCGGTCCAATTTGAATTGTCTGGGCATTGACTTGCGGACGTAATGCCGTCGATGTTAGGGTAGTGTTTGAATCGTACTGTGCCAGATCAGCGTCCTCACCCGTCTAGTTTTCATCGCCACTGAAGGATTTTTTCCAATGGCCCATCAGATCCCTCCTTACACAGCGGAAATCAGCCGGGCAACCCCCGCCTTCTTCGTGTTCCTGCTCGATCAATCTTTTTCGATGGATGAACCGATCGGCGGATCCGAAACCCGGAAGTGTGACGCGCTGGTCGATACGATTAACGGCTGGATCAATAACATGATCATCCGGGCCGCCGCGCAGGGTGGTATCAGAGACTGGATGGATGTTGCCGTGATCGGTTATACCAGCGGTGCCGATGACGCGAACGACGTCCGATTGGGATCGTGCCTGCCGGGTGAATTGGCCAATAGCGCCTGGCAGCCAATCAGTGCGTTGCAAGCTCAACCCCTGCGGCTGAAAGATTCGATCCAGAAGATTTTTGATGCCGACGCCGGCGAAATGATCGAAATGCCCGTGCAGGTCCCGGTCTGGATCGAGCCCATCATTCTGGGTGCGACACCCATGTGTACCGCTCTGGAATACACCAAGCAGATCGTCGAGCAATGGATCAATCTCGACCACCAGAATTGCTTCCCTCCCATTGTCATTCACATCACGGACGGTGAATCGTCCGACGGTAATCCGGTTGAACCCGCAAGTGCGCTCAAGCAACTGGAGACCAGCAATGGAAATCTGCTGTTGTTAAATTGCCACCTTTCCATGCTGGCAGCGGACAAAATCATGTTTCCGCACAGTATTGAAGTTCTCCCAGATCCGTTTGCACGGGACCTGTTCGAGATGTCGAGCGTACTTCCCGAACCCATGTTCCAGCGAGCCGTGGCAGACGGATTCCCGCTGCAGCCCGGTGCGCGAGGCTTCGTCTTCAACGCCGACATGGTTAGCCTGTTGCAATTCCTCGATATGGGCACACGCATTTCCAAACAACTGAGATAAGAGCGCAGCGGCCGTACGTACTCGGCAGGGTGCAGGCCAAATGGCTTGTGTCGCAGGGACATGAACACAATTCTCCCAGTACATTGACAATGAGGTAACCATGAGTGGTGCAGACTGTCCCGGATGCCTGATCCTGTTAATTGATGAGTCGGTGGCGATGGAATCGTTGTGCCAGGACGGCAAGGCCAACGTCATCGGCAATCAGCCGAAACGCAAATCGGATGCTGTCGCCGCAACCTTGAATACCCTCATCAGACAACTCACTGCCGGTCCGAATTTTGATATCGCTCTGGTGGGGTATCATACGGATGCAGACGGGAACGCCGTCGCCAAGCCATGCTGGGGGGGCGAGTTGGCTGGACGTGATTTCGTTTCACTGAAAGAAGCGGCGGCACATCCCGTCAAAGTCGAACAACGGGCTCGTAAACTGCCCGATCCGACCAGCATTACGGGCTTCCGCGAGGAAATGGTTGACTTTCCAGTCTGGTACACGCCGCAGATCAAGGGAACAGCACCTCAGATTAAGGCCTTCGAGTACAGCCAGGGATTATTGACGGCCTGGCAGGCCGCGCAGCACGGTCCCTATCGAACTCCGATCATCCTGCACCTGTTCGCGGGTGGCTCCAGTGATGGAAATCCCTTCAAAGTCATCAGCAACATTCAGAAGTTGCCCTCCAATCCCCTTGTCATTCAAGCACATTTGTGCGTCTCAGAGCATGTACCAGCGACTCTCTACGCCGCCAGCCGAGTGTTCGTCCCAGCCGGTCCCGCTCGCGATTTGTTTGATCGGTGCAGTCCACTGCCCGCGAATTTGATTAGTTTTCTGAAGGCGGCGAAAGTGGCTGTCGGGCCCAATGCTCGAGGCATGGTTTACAACGGACGAATGACTGACATTGTGCAGTTTATGTCGTTGACCAAGGAATTTACGCGTGATTGGCCCGCCAAGTCCGATGTTTCTGCGGCCGCTCCAGAAGCGCCCGCTCCAGTGGACACTCCAGCCCCGACAATCACTCCGGCTCCTGTCAGTGCTGCGCCCGATCTGGCACCCATAGAGATCTACGACGTTGTTTCAGAGACGGAAGAAAGCCTGGATTTGAATCTGCGGCCCACGGAACAAGCACCCGCACCCACCGAAAAGGCGGCCTGCGTGTTGTTCATGCTGGATCGCTCCGTCGCCGATCCATTTGGCGGGAATACTCAAAGCAGTTGGACCCGATTGCAGGACCATGTCAACTCGCTGTTGGCGAAGATCGCCAAAGCGGCCGATGGGCAAGTCGAAACGGGTGTCATTTCGTACGGCACCGACCCTCTGGGAACCGTCGAAGTCCGGCAGACTTTTGAAGGACCGTTGTCGGGTAAAACGCTGGTCTCACACACGGAATTGGCAGACGGTGCGTTGCGGATTGATGAAGTTCAACAGCAGGAACCAGACGGTGTCGGCGGCTTGATGACGATCACCCTGAAGAAGAAGATCTACGTCGAACTGGAGCCGACCACGGCCGCTCCGCCGGTGTCTGCATTCGAAGCCGCACAAGGTCTGATGACCGATTGGTGTGACCGGCATCCCGGCGCGTGTGTCGCACCGATCCTCGTACATCTGACACGCGGCCAATTGTCAGCCGAAGAACTGGGCGAGGCCTGGGACAAGCTAAGTTCCATTCGCACACTGACTGGAGGGGTCGTTGGTTATCACCTGGTGGCCACCGAAGAACCGCATTCGTCCGTGGCATTTCCCGTTGACAATTCCGGCCTGCAAACAGACCAGCTCAAGGCGTTGTTTGATAAATCATCGACGCTACTGGCCAGTGAACGACTGGAAGTCAGCAAGCCGAAGCTGATCAAAATCGATTCGCGGGGCCTGGTTGTGAATGGCAAATTCGACTTCCTGATGGATGGAATTACAGAAGCGTTTTCAAAACTTTGAGCCTCAAGTAGCCAATTCTCGCCAGAGATTGGGGGGACCGGCTCAAACTGAGTATTACAGCGGTTTAACCTTGCATCTTCCGGTTTGTGATCGGAGTCTCGTGCCACTGCTTGCCGTTGTACTCAACGGAAGCAGTGCAAACACAACGTCGAGGTCGCACGGCGCCGTTAACCCTTTTGCAACGTCAGCGGAAAAAGAAGTTTTAGCCACAGATTCACACAGATGAAACACAGATTTTCAGACAAGATCTCGCTGAAGTAGGATGGACATTCCTGTCCGTCACACGCTCCGTCCCGTTTACCAACTTCCGATGCAGGAAGATCAATCTTGGATTGGCTGCAGCATCGCTGCGAGACGTCAAATGGTTCAAATCAATTCTTCTACTCACTTCGGTTTCCTACCTATTGAAAAATCTGTGTTTCATCTGTGTGAATCTGTAGCTAAATCCGCATTTGGGCAGTTATTGAAAAGGGTTAACGGCGTAGAGTGGCACCGGCAGACTCAGAGTTAAACCGCTATAGTCTCCCAAGGCCTGGCGACCTTGGCTACTGGAAATTCGCGAAACAATCCCACAAGACATTGCTCAGCGAGATGACAGAATTTCGTCGGACAGGTTCCCAACTTGTCCGTTTTCTGGTAAAGAACAGATTGAAACCTGTCCGACGTGCATGGCGAACAGATCAAACACGCAAGGCTGTGTCAAATATGATGTTTCAGTCACGTCAATTCCATGTCCCCAAGGACTATGAAACACCTCAATACTACGAGGACGCTTCCGCGGTGAATGTGGAAGCCGGCCGTGCCGCGATCGCAGACGGTGTTTCATCGGCCGTGTTTTCCGGCACCTGGGCAGAAATTCTGACGCGTTCTGTCGTGGCGAATCCGCCGGACGTACATGATTCCGCTCAATTCGCCGCCTGGCTGGTGGATCGCCGCAAGGAATGGGCCACCGGCATCAATGTCGCCACCCTGCCCTATCACTTGATGATGAAGCTGAGGCAGGTGGGTGGGGGCTTTTCCACACTTTCCTGGATCGAAGTGCAGCACGACACCGGGGCGGCGGAACCCGATCACGAATACATTGTCCGCGGACTGGGTGTGGGCGACAGTTGTGTGTTCCACGTCAGGCAGGGTGAAGTTCTCGCCAAATGGCCCATGCAAGATTCCGCCGAATTCGAAGCCGATCCGATTTCCATTGGCAGCGTCAACTTTCAACGCGATCAAGCACTGGAATTCAAAGAGTTCGTCTGGCACTGCCGGGCCGGCGACCTGGTGGTCCTGGCAACGGATGCCGTGAGCGCCTGGGCTTATCGCATGCTGGAAGCAGGAGAAGTCGTCAACTGGGAGGATTTATCGCGTCTCCCTGATTCCGATCTGTCGCAGTATTTGACGGCTTTACGTGAGAGCCATTGGCTCAAACGAGATGATTCGACAATCGTGTTCGTCGGACTTGGCCAGACACAGGCCTTTCTGGAAACGACAACTGTGGCCGCTGAACAAGTTGAAACCAACAGCTGCGATCCGGTCGAGACTCCCGCGGGAGTCGAAGTCAATTGCGTTCCGGCGGAGTGACTTGTGGTATGAACGTTCCCTTCGCCATGCGCTGTCAGTCCGCGCCACTTCCAAGCGTTATTACTTATTGCAGATGTGCCAGCCACTCCCGCGAGAAGAATAAATGTCATTCGCCCGACTTGTTTATTATAGTGCCGTGATCGGTGGTTGGTCCGCGTTCCTGGCTTGGTTGTTAGGCGAAATGCTCTTTCAGGGAGGAACTGACGG
>JAQGHT010000574.1 GCA_028291565.1 Planctomycetaceae bacterium
CAGACGTGGTCATGCCCGGAATGGGAGGCTGGCAAGTCGCTGGATGGCTGACGAAACGGTATCCAGAGGCGAAAGTCCTGTTTGTCAGCGGGTATACAAACGATGCTGTCGTACGGCACGGAGTCCAGCAGCAAGGCGTCAATTTCTTACAAAAGCCGTTCTCCGCGTTCGAACTTGCGGCAAAAGTCAGGGATATCCTCGACGTACCGCAGTGATTTCTTCGCCTCACCCTGCCAATCGCGAGCTATGCTAGAACGAGACCGATTGTGGCCCTGAAGCATTCAGTTCAGATTGTAGGGATTATTCCCGGAATGCAATCCAGAGACCTCTGTTGGAGCAGTGCCTCCGCGCTGGTTCTGCTCATCAGCAATTGTTTCGGTCGAGCGAAGCTGTGGTCGAGCGCGCCGCTACGAGAATCTTATGAACGCCACTGCTATTGCCTGTGACCCATCCAAAGATCGCTTCGCGACGCTTCGCGGTGCCGCTTCTGGTCCGCCGGCTGCCGCCGCACTACACGTCCTGTCGGAGTTGCGGAGCTCCTCGATCATTCGATCGAGAGACTGGGAATTATTACCGGCTGATGTTGTCGCAGAACTGAACAACCTGTGCAACGAAAAGGATTTGCTGGACAAACTGGTCGAAAGGCAACTCGTCACAAAATATCAGGCAGAACGAATCGCGTGCAAGACGACGTTTGGACTCATTCTGGGAAATTACCGAGTGCTGGACCAGCTCGGTTCCGGAGGCATGGGGGTGGTCTTCAAAGCCGAGCACTTGCGTTTGCCGCGCGTGGTCGCCATCAAGCTTATTCCGATTCGTCCCGACGAAGACCCGCGTGTGCAGCAGCGATTCAATGCGGAAATCTGGAGCATCGCGCAGATGCAGCATCCCAATATCGTCGGTGCCATCGACGCCGGTGAAACTGTGGATACTGACCCGCGATCTCCGCGGCTGCATTATTTTGTGATGGACTACGTTGCCGGAGAAAATCTGGAGGCCCATATTGATCAGCACGGTCCAGTGGCACCGGATGCGGCCTGCGATTTGATTTATCAGGTTGCGTCCGCATTGACCGAAGCCCACAAATTCAATCTGGTGCATCGGGATATCAAGCCTTCCAATATCCTGGTGACACCCGAAGGCCGGGCGAAGCTGCTCGATTTCGGCCTGGTGCGGCATTTCAGTAGTCGGGTGACGGAACCAGGAACGACGCTCGGAACACTCGATTACCTCGCTCCGGAACAGGCCCGTGACGCGAGTTCTGTGGACATTCGCGCGGACATTTACGGTTTGGGGGGGACGCTTTACTGGTGCCTGACAGGAAAGACCCCGTTCACCGCAACCGGCAACATCATTCAAGATCTCGTCGGCCGAATCAAGCAGCAGCCGCCGTCGGTCGCCCAGGCCCGGTCAGGAATTTCCCCGGAACTGGATGCGATCGTCGCCAAGATGATGGCGACAAACCCTGATGATCGCTACTCGACACCGCACGCAGTCATGCACGCCTTGATGCCGTTTCTGCGTTCCAAACCCCGCCATTCAATTTGCACGACCGGAATTCCGATTGCCGGATCGGAATCACTGGCACTTCCCACCGACGAATCGAATCTCGGCGGCCAGCGAATTCTGATTGTTGACGATGAACCGATCGTTCGGCGATTGTGCCGGTACACTCTGCAGGGACAGGGCTTGCAATGTGACGAGGCAGTGAACGGCGCAGTCGCGATCGAAGCATTGAAAACACGAAGTTATGACCTCGTGATTTCGGACAGCGACATGCCCGAAGTCAACGGACTCGAATTACTCAAACGGTTGAGAGAAAATCCGCCCTCACACAACCTGAAAGTCATCATGTTTTCGGGCCGTGCGAGTGCCGACGAGATGGCGCAGTTCCTGGCGCACGGAGCGGATGACTATCTCACCAAGCCCTTGAGCATTTCGCAATTCTTATCTCGTGTGAAGGCCGTACTACGTTTGAAGTCCGCCCAGGACCGAACTGAATTGCTGAATCGGCATCTGCTCGCAGTCAATGCCGAACTGGAACAAAACCTGACATTGCGAGATGGTGACCTGGCCGACGCCAGCCATGCACTGGTATTGGCGCTCGCGGAATTGGTCTCCTATCGGGATACGGAATCGAAATCAGATAGCAATCGCATCAAGAGTTACTGTCGCTGCCTGGCGAAGTCGGCGTCGCGGTTTCCCACATTTGCGGATCAGCTGACTCCAAAAAACATTCAGTTGCTCGAATGCTGTGCCTTACTGCGAGACATTGGCAAGGTCGGCGTGCCAGATCATATCCTGATGAAGCCGGGCCAATTGGATCCTGATGAACGGTTGATTATGCAGGCACACACGACAATCGGCGCGGACACGCTGCTGAAAGTGGCCCAGGAACATCGCTTTGACACACCCTTTCTGAGAATGGCAATCGACATCGCCCGGCATCATCACGAGCGATTTGATGGCAAGGGCTATCCCGATCGCCTGGCGGGCGACGACATTCCACTCGAGGCCCGAATTGTCGCGTTCGTGGACGTGTATGATGCCCTGAGGTCACGCCGGCCGCATAAGCCGCCATTGTCTCATGCGATTGCGATGCAATCGATGACGGAATCTGCGCCAGGCCAGTTCGATCCGCTCCTCTGGCAAGCGTTCAGGATTTGCGCCGGCGAATTCGAACGGATTGCCCAGGGCGAGACAACGTAAGTGATTTCTTCAGATTCACGCGACACACGGACCTCCTCAAATTGCGGCGACTCGACTTGCTGCGTAGAATGAGGAGAGGACGAGCAGAGTGTGTTGAACAGCGGCATGGTTGCCTGGCTTGTTCGAGCGCCTGTAGCCCGTGGTCATGCAACCATGAATCAGCGAGAGAATCCTCTGTTTTGGTCGTTCAGTCTGGGCAACTGGTTCGCCACCGATGTGCGCGTCAGTTGGTACTTACCCGTTCTGTGGGTAGTGTTTGTGTTTCAATTCGGCTGGGCCTATGGCACCGCCGTGGAAGCGATCCTCTTCCTATCGATCTTGCTCCACGAGTTCGGGCACGTTTTTGCCGCGCGGGCCACAGGCGGACAAGCTGATGAAATCCTGATGTGGCCCTTGGGTGGACTCGCATTTACCCAGCCCGCGAGAACATTCAAGTCACAGTTTCTGACATCCGCTTGCGGACCCCTCGTTAACGTGTTGCTGTGTGTTGTGACGTTTCTGTTTATCTGGAAGTCCCAATATGCTTCCAGTCTCTGGGCTTTCGTTCTGCCAATTCCCATCGAGACCTTCGGCACGCAGTTGCCGTTAGAACTTGCGGTACTGACGTTTTCACTCAACTGGATGGGTCTGCTCTTGAATCTCATTCCAGCGTATCCGCTGGATGGCGGACAAATGTTGCGGGCCTGGCTGGTGAACCAGAAGGGAAACTTGGCCGGTTCCGAATTGGCCTTGAAAATCGGGATGTTCGCCGGAATTGGATTGTTTTTTGTCGGCTTCATTCACAAAGACTTCGCGTGGCTGTTCGGACTTTCCCTGTTCCTGTTCCTGATGGCGTACATGGAGTTACAGCACGTGCGGATTGTCGAATACCAGGAAGAAACCGTTTTCGGCTACGATTTTTCCCAGGGTTACACCAGCTTGGAACGTTCGATGCCCCAAGAAGAGGGGCCGCGTCTCAGCATGTGGCAGCGTTGGAAGCAACAACGCGAAGCGGAAGCCCGCCGTCGCGAAGCAGAGCACGAACAGGAAGCTGAAGCCCGACTGGACTCATTATTGGCCAAGATCAAAGAGCAGGGGATGTCAGCCTTATCCCCCGCTGAAAAGCAGATGCTGGAAACTGCGAGCGCCAAAATCCGGAAGGGGCGGACCGGCCCCTGAGTCCGGAATTCTCGTGGAAAATGTCCGACGTAAGTCGGAGGGTAATCCTGCTGTTAAGGATATGGCGAATGGCGTTTGCGACATTCGCAACAGTACGCCTGAATCCATCAAAAAGCATAAGTTCCATCGCAATATCCATTGGACTTATCCCCAACGCTTTTCGGATAATCTGCGCCGAATCGCGCTGCGAAACATCAAAGTCAAGCTACGAAACATGGGAACCCTGAGGCAACTTTGTGCTTTATGCATATCGCGCCTATTGCAACGGGTGTGTCTGTGATATGTTTTGAGCTGCTCGGTGGGATCCTCGGTGAGCGCCAAGCCCCCGGTCGATAATACTTCCAGGAAGTATGTCGGATGTTTTCGATTTGGGGGTTGTCCCGTCGGACTTCATTTCAAATACTTCCATTTTGACAACAGCGTGCAACGCTGATGTGAGCAAATGAGTCGATTGCGGGCCACCTGCGGTTTCAATATTGACTTTCGGCTTTGTCTCGGGGAATCGGAATATGCGTAAATCGCGAACACTCTGGCAACGTTGCTTTCTTGGCAACTGGTCTCGGAAATTCGTGGTCGTCAGCCTGGCAATCGCAACCACCGCGATTAGCGTGACTTCGTCGGTTGGATTTGCGCCAGGAGGAAAGAAACCACTTAAGAATCGTGCTGTCGATAAGGTGGCTCGTAAAACTGACGAAACCGAAGCCAAGGTTAAGGAGCTGCCCAAAGAAGTCGCCGAAAATCATCCGCTGAAGCCATTGATCAAATTGGCAGAGGAGAGCTTAGCCGCATTGAAGCCAATCAAGGATTACTCGGCGACACTCTATAAAACGGAACTGCTTCATGGGAAGGTGATTGAATCAACACTGCTGATGAAACTTCGACAGGAACCTTTCAGTGTCTACCTGAAGTTTGAAACCCTACACGCCGGTCGTGAAGTGATCTTTGTGGAAGGTCAGAACAAAGGAAAACTGATTGCGCACGAGGCCGGCATCAAGTCGCTGGCAGGTACCTTGTCGTATTTGCCCACAGACAAGAATGTGCTGCTGGAAAACCGCTATCCGATCACTCAAGTCGGCATGACACGGCTGCTGGAAAGTTTGATTGCTCAATGGAAGGCCGAAGGGCAATTTCAAGAAGTGAAAGTCGAAACCTATTCTGGAGCCCAAGTCGGCGACCGGGAATGCCGACTGTTGGAGGTCATTCATCCCCAACCGCGGGAACACTTTAAGTTCCACAAGACAAAATTGTTCCTGGAAACGAAAACGAAGTTCCCGATTCGTTTCGAACAGTACGGTTGGCCTGAGAAAGAAGGGGACGAGCCGGTGTTGCTGGAAGAATATATCTACACCAAGATCAACACCAACCTGGGACTGACCGACCTCGACTTCGACAAGAATAATAAAGCCTACGAATTCTAACGCAGGTTTGACCGCGACGGAGTTCGAAGGGGGTTCGGGCAACTTTCATATTTGGCGAATGTTCAACTTCAAAAGTTTGAACGTCGATCGATGGCCAAATTTGAAGTTTCCTCGAGAAATGTTCGCCTGCGGAGCGTTGAGTTGATCGCCGCAACTGCAGAAAACACAAACGAGTGTATCCATGACGGTTATTCAGACGGTCGATGATTTAGTACCGTCCAAACCCCGTTTCGGTCGTAATGAGCAGAACGGAATGGTATCAAAACCAGACCCTCAGTTCGCCAATTCACTCTCATAAATCGGCCATATTACGGTATCACCCGTTAAGACCTGATGTTGCGAGCGTCCTGCTCAATTTCCGCCTCGTTTGTCTTGGAGCTTCCAGTATGTCGCGTCTGCCGGGCGGGATCTTCGTCGGAGTAGTTACGCTCTTATGTGGCCTTGTTTTTGCACAATACGAACGTGGAAAACGCGATCAAACGCATTCGGCCGAGCTGATTCCCGCCAATTCCGAATATGACGAGTTTGTGCCAGCAAACCGGCAACAGGTTTCGCCGCAGGAAAAAACTCAGGTCGCGATTGAAGAACGCACAAAATCTTAGATGCCCCAATCGTCACATTTGACGCGGATTCCGTAAGCCGTAGTGATTGTCCACAAGGCGAATCAGTTCTTATCGCGTTCTCACGCGTGATATTCGAATTGCCCAACTTTCAGCCATTTCTTGACCGATTCTGAAGGTGTCAAGCTTTGAATCGGAGAAAGTGCGC
>JAQGHT010000616.1 GCA_028291565.1 Planctomycetaceae bacterium
GTGCAATAGAATTTGAGCGCCTCGGCGTACTGTTTACGTTCCATTAATTTTAAATACTTCTCGATCTTCGCCGCATTCTCGACAAGCGGATCCTGAGGCAGGGAGAGCTCCGCATATCGCAATCGCAGGGGTTCGTGAGCCAGCAGCATCCATTGACGCCGCACCGATTCGGAAACGCATTCGGCCGTCTGCAAGACAAATATGTCATTGACAAACAATTTTCCGTTCGGTGTGCGGGACAGGAACAGCTGGTGATAGCTCAGTTCGAGATCCTTACCACGCCTGATGCGGAATATCAGCGAGAGTTTGGGGGCCTCATTGCGAATGTGAATGCATGTGTATGAGCCCCCCGATTTGACATCGGAAATGATTTGGGCCGCGATTTTCGTCGCGCACAATTCACCAAATGCCTGCCTCTGCTTCATTAACCCGGGCAGCTTCGGAACGTCCGCATCGCGGTTGAAGTTTCCTTGCCAGTTGACCAGGGCTTGATAGCCATTTTTGTCCCCCTGTAAAATGACTTCGGTCAGTCGGTCAGCGAATTCGTTGGCTTCCTGTTCCGTGATCGTTTTTTTGCTATCCACCTTGGCCGCCGATTCATCCTGAGCCGCCCGGATCTGAATGCCTGGCTCGATTGTCAGGATGGCTGCCAGCGCGACTGGCAGCCAAGCAACGGTTGCGACATCTCTGAAGAGCTGTTTAGGACGACCGGGAAACAGCGGCATGCGAACCTCGGCAAAGATCAGAATGAGACTTATCAGGAACGGCCGAATGCGTCACTATTGTGCCATGGTCCTTGATCGCATGCAAATTGAGTCCAAGTTCCTCCGTCCTCACTTGTGAGCAATAAGGCTAATCCGGGACAGGTGCCCTAATGCGACTCCTCTTATTCAGCGACCTGCACTGCGATGCAACCGCGGCTCGGCGGCTGGTTGAAATGGCCCGCGATGTCGATGTCGTCATCGGAGCAGGTGATTTTGCCAACCAGCACCGCGGACTGAAAATCTGCCTGAAAGTTCTACGAGATATCACCAAACCGGCGATTCTCGTCGCGGGGAACAATGAATCGACCGACGAACTGCGTGACGCTTGCGATGACTGGCCTTCGGCCCAGATCCTGCATGGAACCACGCACACGGTCGCAGGAGTTGCATTTTTTGGACTTGGAGGTGGCATTCCCACCACGCCATTTGGTGACTGGAGCTACGATTTCACCGATTCCCAAGCCACAGAGCTGTTACGAGATTGTCCAGCACAGTTTGTTTTGGTGACACATTCTCCTCCCCAGGGTTGGGTTGATGTTGCCTCATCAGGCCAACACTTGGGAAGTCCCGCCATTCGAGATGCGATCTTACGCCTCAAACCGACTCTGGTCGTCTGTGGTCATATTCACGGCAGCGCGGGCCAACAGACGCGCCACGCAAATACCGCGATTGTGAATGCCGGCCCGAAGGGTATTCTCTGGGAGCTTCCGCAAAATGATCTCGGCGACGTGGGGTGAGTGGTACCTGTCGCCAATTTGGCCAGAGATTGGGTCGGCTCGCTCGGTTTCTGGTCCGATCCCCAAGGTTTGGCAACCTTGCCTACGGGGAAATCAGCGTCCCGAGATCGTTCACAAACTGAGGAGACGGCCCGACGCCGTGAAGAATTCTTGTAGGTGAATTTGTGAGAATATGGGCCGATCAACGTGTTCCACACGAAATCTCACGATTTCAGCTATGCGGAATTCGCCACACCTAGAATAAAAATCCTTCACGGCGTACAGAGGCCGGCGCTGAACCTTGACATTGGGCGTTGTGATGACATCCGAGTTTTCGATTCGCGGGCTGCTGAAAACTGAACCTGACATCGTGTCTGATATCACCAACCGTTTATCAATCTGATCGAGAAACCCGTTTGGGTTTGAATCTTTCTCAATAGTTGTTACAGTGATGCTGAGAAAAACAGGTGTCGCAAGGTGCGGGAAAGGTTCCGGCGCCGGTTCGTGGGCGTCCCTGGACGGAACTTTTTCTCTCGTCGCCTGGATTCGTCGCTACGGAACATCAAACCGTTTCAGACTTTATGGATCTGGTTGCAAGAGAGAGCAGGAATGGCAACCTTCGTGGGTTGCGGAGAAAGTCGCTAATTCATGTCGATCACGAAAGAACGAAAAACGTCCATTATTGGCGAATTTCGACGGTCAGAGACGGACACCGGTTCGGCTCATGTGCAAATTGCTGTCCTGTCACACCGCATTTCGCAGCTGACAGAACATTTGAAGTCGCACCTGAAGGATCATGCCAGCCGTCGTGGCCTGCTGATGCTTGTCAGCCGTCGTCGTCGCTTGTTGGACTTTTTGCGGGATACCGACCATAAGAGCTATCTCGAAATGCTCAAGCGGTTGGAATTGCGCAAGTAACGCAGGTCCGAAAGCAAGTTCAGATCAATCGAAGTCGAGTTGGCCTGTTTTTGCGCTGGAAATCGGTTCCAGCGTGAAGGTGAGTGTTCGCGCAGAAAGAACTGCTGTTGCTGATTGAGCGCAGCAGACAACTTTCAAGGGTTCGCGCGAATGACAGTAGGAGCAGTTCGGCCGGAAGATTTCGGCCGTGCCCCACCGGTCTGATGTTGGTGGCGGCAGTTGCATTTTGATGTGGATTCTGAGTGGTGAGACGTTTGAGACGGGTGTTGTTGAAAAGTATTGTTGGACCGTCACCGCCACGCAGTTTTCGACAAGTTGGTGATCGCTGTGGAGCGAGAGTTTCGCTGCAGCGTTCAATGCCTGTCTTCATCAACCTCGCAGACTACCAGCTGACCTGTGGAATGCCCAAGGATGGGGCAGTGAGGTCTGCTGCGCGGAGATCTCGTCTGACTTCGCGCCGGCGCCTTTTCGGGCGGCAATCCGGCCCCACGGTTGGAGACAGGCACTTTCGCGATCATTCTCTCTCATACGAGGATGTCTCACGGACGGCTTCGATCCGCTTTTTGGCTGAATTGAAGTCGATTTTCTCTGTATCATATCGGTTTCCCAAACTGACACTCATGAGCATTCAACAGCCGCTCGGACTGGCTCTTGGATGTCATTCAGGGAACTCCAATTCGAAAACGCGTTCGATTGAAAAATCGAGATGGCGTACTTCGGACGGGAGCAGATCTCAAGTCGTCTCAAACAGTCCATATCCACAGCGCAATTGTTGGAGTCTCACCGTTCCGTGGATGATTTCTGGCACGCGTTGGGTGTCAACCCGATGGTTTCGGGTGTCTGATGACATCAACGCGCAGGGCCAGCTAAAGACAGGACTCCCTGGTTAATGGCCCGCCGTATGGCGGATGAAAATACGTGTCATAGAGAGGCGAGAACCTGCCTCAACCGGTTCTCCAACAGCGGAAGAAATCAGACTTCTGCTGCGTTAGAATTACATTTGAATCGTTTTGTGTTGGAAAAAAAGTCGGAAAAAATAGTAGGAAGTAGGGTAACAATAGTGAAAGTGACAGTAGAACGTGATTTCGGTGGCCGCAAACTCAGTTTGACAACCGGTGAGATGGCCAAGCAGGCAGCGGGTGCCGTCCTGGTCCAGTTCGGAGAAACCGTCGTCTTCGTGGCGGCTCAAAATGGTCCTGGCAAGCCTGGCCAGGACTTCTTCCCGTTGACCGTGGATTATCGGGAACGATCAGCGGCCGCCGGCAAATTTCCGGGCGGCTTCCTCAAGCGGGAAGGTCGCCCGACACTGAAGGAAATCCTGACCGCTCGGTTAACCGATCGCCCGATTCGCCCGCTCTTCCCCGAGGGCTATGTCGAAGAAATCCAGGTCATGTCGAATGTTCTCGCTTGCGATGGCGAGAATGATCCCGATGTGCTCTCCATTATCGGAGCCAGTGCCGCCCTCGGTTTGGCTCCGGTGCCATTTCAGGGGCCCATCGCAGCCGTGCGTATCGGCCGCATCGACGAACAACTCGTGTTGATGCCCACCCAGGAGCAGATCGATCAAAGTACCCTCGATCTGGTCGTGGCCGGCAACAAGACCTCGGTCCTGATGATCGAAGGCTTCGCGGCCCAATTGCCCGAAGACGAGATGGCTGACGCGATTATGTACGCCCATGCACAGATCGTCATTCTGTGCGAAATGCAGGAAGAGTTCCTGCAAAAGGCGAATCGCCCCAAGCAGGCGTTCGTTCCGAAAGCCTCGAATCCCTTCGATGCGCCACTGCGTGAAGAATTTTACCAGCAGTTGCGCGATGCGAAGAGCATCAAGGGCAAGCAGGAGCGGGGCGAGAAGATCGCCGCAATCAAGCAATCCGCCAAGGATAAGCACTTCCCCGCTGGTTCCGACGTCGCCGCCAACGGTGGTACGACCATTGAGTTCGGCGTCGCCTTCGACAACATGGCTTATCGCGCGGTGCGCGACTTGATCATGACCGGGACACGTCCGGATGGTCGTGGTCTGACCGATCTGCGAGCCGTTTCGTGTGCGGTTGGTGTTTTGCCGCGGGTTCATGGTTCTGCCTTGTTCACACGTGGCGAGACCCAGTCTCTGTGCACCGTCGTTCTGGGCACACCTCGCGACGAGCAGAAGGTTGACGGCCTGTTCGAAGAGTATTCCAAGCGATTCATGTTGGACTACTACTTCCCGTCTTACTCGGTCGGTGAATGCCGTCCGATTCGTGGACCGGGACGACGCGAACTGGGTCATGGTGCATTGGCTGAACGTTCAGTTGCTTCCGTGATTCCCGCTGGCGACAAGTTCCCGTACACCATGCGTGTCATTTCTGACATCATGGAGTCCAACGGCAGCAGCTCGATGGCGTCGGTCTGCAGTGCCACACTCGGCCTGATGGACGCCGGCGTGCCGATCGCTCAGCCGGTTGCTGGTATTTCCATCGGATTGGTTAAGGACAAAGAGAGTTTCGTCCTGTTGACCGACATCATTGGTGATGAAGATCACTATGGTGATATGGACTTCAAGGTTGCGGGAACTCAAAAGGGTGTCACCGGCATTCAGTTGGATCTGAAGATCGATGGCATCAGCGAAGAGATCATCCGTGCGACCCTGGTTCAGGCTCGTACGGCTCGCATCGATCTGCTGAAGTCCATGTTGCTGGCGATCCGCCGTCCGCGAACTGAAATCGCAACGACCGCCCCGCGATTGTTGATGACCAAGATCGACCCGGCCAAGATCGGCTTGCTGATCGGCCCCGGTGGTAAGACCATCCGTGCGATGCAGGAAGAAACCGGTACGACGATCGACATCAAGGACGACGGCACCGTGACGATTTCGTGCAGCGACAAGGAAGGGGCCGAAGACGCCCTGGGCCGGATCGAAGCGATGACCGAGGAAATCAAGGTCGGCAAGATCTACACCGGCCGTGTCAGCTCGGTCAAGGACTTCGGTGCCTTCATCGAAATCGCACCGGGCAAAGACGGTCTGTGCCATATCAGTGAACTGTCCGACGGCTACGTGAAGTCTGTCGCGGAAATCTGTAAAGAAGGCGACAAGCTGACCGTGAAGGTCATCGCCGTCGACGAACAGAACCGCGTCAAATTGTCCCGTAAGGCTGTCTTGATGGAACAGGCGGCCGCTGCCGCCGCTGGTGACACAGAAGCCGTCTAGTGTTCAACATCGTGCTTTCGCCGTTCGTTGTGGCCAATTGGCCACAACGAACGGCGAGCAGATGGGTCGTTTCAAGTGAGCCGGATGGCGCGAGCAAATTGGTATTCACTTTGAACGGCAGGGCGCCAGCCACCGGTGTTTTGCCGGCGGCTGGCGCCCTGCCGCTCGTGATCTGTGGGTTAAGAAGTTGCCAAAATGCCGAAGAACCAGTGGGTTTACACCCACCGCTCGCCAGGTTGTTTGTCAGACTCTTAGATTCTTGCAGTCCTGTTCCTGTCCCAAGCCTGGATTCCGCTCCACCCCTTTTCAGGCCTGGCTGTTGTTCACTCGAAGTCGGGCCTCCGATGCTGAACGGGGAAAACATGTCCGAACCCTTTTCTGATGCCGAACGCCAGCGACTTCTGGCGCAATATGCGGAAATCGCATCTTTGGCGGGTGGGCTGGCTCATGAGATCAAGAACCCGCTGTCGACGATTTCGTTAAACCTGGAATTGCTGGCCGAAGACATCGGGGAGGCCGAATCCCTGCGAGATCGCCGGATGCTGTCAAAGGTCCAGACGGTGCGTCGGGCTTGCAAGAATCTCGAAATCATTCTGGACGATTTCCTGCAATTCGCTCGGGCTGGCGAGTTGAATCTGGAAACGGAGGATCTGAACGCGGTGGTTCTGGAGTTCATCGATTTCTTCGCCCCCAAAGCTTGCGAACAAAAGGTGGAAATCAGTCCGCATCTCGCCACAGACCTGCAACCCGTGTTCCTGGATCGCAGCCTGTTTCGCCAGGTATTATTGAATCTGGCGTTGAACGCGGTGCAAGCCATGCCGCAGGGCGGCTTGTTGGAACTTCAGACATCACTACGCGACAATCAGGTTTGCCTCGATCTGATCGACAACGGCTGTGGCATGGACGACAAGACCATGTCAAAAATGTTTCAAGTCTTCTTTTCGACGAAGAAGAACGGCAGCGGCCTGGGACTGCCAACGGTCAGAAAGATCATCGAAGCCCACGGCGGCAGAATTTCCTGCCAAAGCGCCGTTGGCAAAGGGACTCAGTTCACGGTCTCATTGCCACCTGCGACGCAGTGATACCGCGCACGGTCAAGAATGAGACGTTTGATCGCGGGGATCGGTATTGAAAAAGACTCACTCGTGGCCGCGAGCAATATAAGTCGCCACTCAGCTGGATTGCGATTGATCGCCGACGTGTCACGGCATATGATCTCTGTATTGCGAACCAGAAAATCTGACGCGTCCGATCTCACCAAGGCACAACTCGTGGCCGAAGACCCATTGCAACCTCGCTCTTGTGCCGAACGCCTGAAGGCGCTTGGCGATCCGCTGCGCCTGAGAATCGTCAGTTGTTTGCGTGACGGTCCGAAAAACGTCAGCGAAATCTCGACCGAGCTCGATATGGCGATTGTCACGGTCTCGCATCATCTGGGGATTCTGCGCGTCGCGGGACTCGTCGAGAACGACCGGGATGGTCGGTTCATCAACTATAGCCTTCCCGCGGATGTCTTCAAACCCTCTAAGAAGGCGGCGGTCATTGAGTATCTTGACCTGGGTTGTTGCCGCTTGGAGATTCCCAAGAACGAGCACGGCCAGGACGGCTGACGAGTCTCTGGATTTTGAGCATGAAACAACTGCTTCAAAACCCCCTACGAGCAATTTCGTTTTGTTTCCGCCGTAACAAATCTGGGGTCGTGTGCACGAGTC
This sequence comes from Planctomycetaceae bacterium, assembly GCA_028291565.1. Lineage (GTDB taxonomy): Bacteria > Planctomycetota > Planctomycetia > Planctomycetales > Planctomycetaceae > JAKFVC01. The sequence goes on from JAQGHT010000616.1 coordinate 7,298, forward strand.
TCCAGTTTTTCCGAACACACCGACCCCTTGTTTGTTTCTCTTTACAACTTCAATATCGCCGACCTGAGCTCCGCCAGAGGGCCTTCGGCACGTTTGAGGCGATTGTAAGTTTCAACATAAACTTGAATCTCCTGTTTTCGGTCGGACACCATTGTGATCTGATGACCTCGCACGACTGCATACACTAATATCTCCATGATGTGAATTCCGCGCGCATGCTCTGCGCGAAGAGACTTGCGGGAAAAGGCCCGTGATCGCCTGCCGTGGGCTGCGTTCCCACGGTGTCTGATTGAACGTCCTCGACATCGTCAATCGATGGCTGATAGTCACGCACTGCGCGGCCGGTGACGAGTTGAGCCGCGTCTCGTGGTGAATTGCGTGCGTGACATACCAATTTGAGTTTGGGGGCAGCGAATTCTCTCGCCGCGAGAGCCTGGCCATTCGAACATTGACCAAACCTGTGCCGTCACCTGATCTGCGACGGTGTCCACGTCATGTAACAGATGCCAGAATACACCTGACATGCGTCAGGGTCAACTCTGTTTTGAACAATTTACAAGTCGTGTGCCGGCAAGCTTTTGCTCCAGTCGAAATCAACGTTATGACGCGTCAGGAGCATTGCCAAAATAAGAACGGCTTTCAGAACGCATTAACGAATGCTGATTGGGAGCCGCCCCCCCGATGAGCACACCTCGGGTTAGGATCGGCGCATCAATAACTGTCGGAAGTTGCCTTCGGCCTTTCAGGCCATCGACGGGCAAGAGTGCCCATCCTACGGCACTTATTGCTGCGCAAATCCTTAACGATTTTACGTGTTCCGGGCTCCTAAAACCCAGAACAGAATGGACATGATTCCGATCACCAACCACATCACCACCAATACGGCCCAGGTCGGGATGTCATCAAATGCATCGCGATATTCGCCGCCGCGTTTCTTTGATTTTCCGGTTCTTTTGGTGGGGATGGGGGGCGGCGTGTCGGCCGCACGCGATTTCACTCTTGAGGTACCACGAGATGGCTTGCGCCGAGGCTTCTCGTCGTCGTCATCGTCATCAAGGAATTCCAGGTCGTCAAGGGCTTCGTCGTCAGGAACTTTGATCACAGCGCCGCATTCCTTGCACTTGACCTTCTTACCTGCCAGCGAATTGTTGAGTTGATATTCCTGGAAACACTCATCACAGGAGACGGAGATGGTCATCGTGGGGCCTGCTGTCGAAAACGACAAGTGGGGAGGCGGCAAATCCTTCTGGAGTCACTTTTGATGGTTCGGTACAGACGGCAACCGACTCGCGTTCGGACGCCCTGGAGAAAAAGGACGCCCGGGTGCTTCGGCCATATCTGTCGGAACTCAAGTTGGCAGTGATCCAGAACTCCATCGGATCTGATGCGCGTTGATGAAAATGTCACACGGGAATGGTCATTCTTCCTGCAGTTGTGACAGTCACTTCGACGCGAAGCAGAATCGCAGTGGACAAGAATTGTGCAGCTAAAGTCTCCCCGCGTCAATCTGTCTTGCGGTCATTTGTCTGGTACGTGTTAATACTGTTCGCGGCCACGAACGAGTCCTTTTCAAGACTGATCCCCGCGATCAAACTTCGCATGCTTAAACCTGACGCAGCATAATGGACTGGATTCAAAGAATAAAAATCGCGTCTCAGTGCTGGTTCCTCGGAATCGAGGACTTCCCAAACCACAGAGACGCGATCAGCGGAGACGTCTGGAACGACGAGTTGGAGAAGAGGAGCCAGCGATTACAGGGAGTTCAGGAAGTCCATCAGCTGTTGGTGTTGGGCCGCAGTCAACTGCTGGAAGCGTCCTTTCGAAATCGCCGCTTCACCATCGTGAGCTGTGATCGCGGCATCGATTGTCCGTGCGCGTCCGTCGTGTAACCACATTGGCCGAGATTTCAGGCCCCAGAGAGGTGCCGTCTTCATCTCATGGACGCCGGCATTTCCCTGAGCAATCCCGTCGTTCAGACTGCCCATATCATGCAGCAGGAGATCAGAATAGAGCCGCACGTTTTGCCGGTTCAATGCCGTGGAAGTACTCGGACCGGTCTGCATGACGGGCGTGTGACACACCGCACAGCCAAGCTGCGTGAACACGCCTTGACCGGCAGTTGCGGAACTGGAAAGTGTGCCGGGTGGCAATGGTGCCAGAAAACGCATGAAGTTCGCGACACGGTCGATTGACGAAAGTCCCGTTGCAGGGTCCACAGTCGACTGTAATCCGACAATTGTCACCTGATGATTGTACTGATTCAACAAAGCCACATTTCCATTAGGAGCGTTCTCGGAGGGAAATAGCCGGTTGGTGATCCCCATTTCATTGAGGTACGCATCACCAGAGAATGCCAGTAGTGTCGCCTGTTGGGCTTTCCAGCCGAATCGCCCGACTCGCGACTGCCCCGACGCCACGTCGACGACAATCGCCGCCCGACCCCTGACATTGTCAGGTTTTGCCACGCTCGCATTGGCCTGGATCGTGGCATCTGGACTTGCTTCGATCAAACCCACGCCAAACAACGGCGGTGTAATGCGTGTCGCCCGGATCGTCGCCGAGGCGGGTATGAATTCCTGAACTGGAGGTGTAATCGCTCGAGCCTGCAGCAGCGATCCACCGAGTGACACCATGGCGTCGAAACTGCCATTCAAAGTCTGGCCGAATCGCGTCACCGATGTCCCTGGAGCTCCGTTCGTACCGCCGGGCGCGGGATTTTGGTGGCAACGGGCGCAGGCGGTCTCATTGAAGATCGGGCCCAGTCCCGACGCTGGGGTCTCCATGGTCAAGAAGTCCGTTCGACCAGCGTTAAACGACGCCAATTCCGTCGAACTGACCCCAATCAACGGAACGCTGGGAGGTGCTGTGACTTGGCCGCCCCCTGGTGGCGGTGGGGGCGGTGGTGGCGGTGGGGGTGGCGGTGGGGGATTCCCCTGTCCCTGCTGCGGCGGAGGCTG
>JAQGHT010000660.1 GCA_028291565.1 Planctomycetaceae bacterium
CCCCGGTTCCAATCAATCAGGGATTCCCGACCCCGGAGGGGTCGCAGATCATCGAAGGTGAGACGCTCTGCGACCCCCTCCGGGGTCGAGAATCAAGTCCTGTCTCTGATCCGGGGGGGTCGCTTTGCGTCTGCACCGTTCCGGTGAAGACGCTTCGCTCAACCCCCGGCTAATTTCTTTAACCCCTTCGGGGTAAATACCATTCTCGCGATCGCTGTGGATGAATTACGTTCGCTTACTTTCGAAATGATTCCAACTAATTCAATCGCCTCTGTGCTGTTTGTCAATTCAGAATCTTCGCCAGCACAGTCTCGCATCCCCATGCACACTCATCAGAACCAGATTAAAAACCGTGGAACCAGTGGGTTTACACCCACCGCTCGCCTGGTTGTTTGTCAGCCTCTTATAATTTCCCAAGAATGTAGCTCTTGCCATCGGCGATTGCTTGCGGCAGGTTTTCCGGAGTTTTACCACCCGCCTGTGCCAAATCGGGACGCCCTCCACCACCTCCGCCAACGGCTTTGGCAGCGGCCTTCACCCAGTCAGACGCGTTCACCTTCTTGGCGATCAAGTCTTGCGACAGTCCGGCGATCAGAATCACTTTACCGTCGCTGACCGACCCGATCAGAACGGCCGCCGATTGCGTCTTCCGGCGAAGTTGATCGATCAGACTTCGAATGGCGTCTGTATCAAAGTTTTCAACCAATGCCGCGATCACGGACGTATCGCCCACTTTCGTCGCTTCCGCGAACAATGTTTCGACCAGGTTTGCGGCGGACTGTGACGATTGTTTTTGCAGTTCGCGTTTCAGCTCGCGCAGTTCTTCCAGCATTGCATTCACGCGTTGCGGAGCGTCTTCCAGACGCGGTGCTTTCACTGCCAGGGCGACCTCTTTGAGCAGGTTTTCATCTTCGCGAATCTTCCGCATCGCTTTGGGGCCGGTATAAGCCGTTACTCGGCGAACGCCCTTCGACACGGATTCTTCCGATACCACTTTGCAGAATCCGACCTGCCCCGTGCTGGTCAAATGCGTGCCGCCACAAAGTTCCTTGCTGAAATCACCCATCGTGACGACTCGCACGCGATCGGGGTATTTCTCACCAAACAATGCCGTGGCCCCGGCCTTTTTCGCCGCTTCCTGATCCATCACTTCGCACGTGACGGGCGCCCCCAGGGCGACCTTCTCGTTGATGATGTCCTCGATCTTCGTCAACTGATCGTCAGTGATGGGCTTCGGCTGAGTAAAGTCAAACCGCAGAATGTCTTCCTGTACCAATGAACCACGTTGCATGGCATGATTGCCCAACACCGTTTGCAAAGCATGGTGCAGCAGGTGCGTCGCCGAGTGGGCCCTCTTGATTCCCGCTCGCCGAGCGGAATTGACGGTCGCCGTGACGCTCGCGTGCAGGTCGATCTTGCCTTTGGCAAGGATACCAATATGAATATACAGACCGTTGTCTTTCTTGGTGTTCGTCACCTCGAACTCAAATCCCGGACCTTTCAAGTAGCCAGTATCACCCACCTGACCACCCGCTTCGGCATAAAACGGAGTCTTGTCCAGAACCACGCCGATCAGTGCGTCGTCGTCCTGCTGGACCGACGAAACAACCTTTTCCTCTTCGATCAACCCCATGACTTTTGCAGGCGAATCAGTCAGGTCATAACCGAGGAACTCTGTCGGCTTCAACGATCGTTGCAATTCCGACAAGGGACCGATTGCCATGACGGAACCATCAAACCCGCCCTTTTTACTGACGATGGAATGTTCCGCCTGCAGAACGTCAAACCGGGGCCGATCGACCTGAAATTCATTCTTGGCCGCCAATGCCTGCGACAACTCAATCAGGAATCCGTCTGTGGAGTGCAACTCCCAGGCAGCATCGCCAGAGATCGTTTTCGAACCCTTTTTCCGGGCCTCTTCCAGGAATGAGTCAAACTTGCGAACACCTTTGTCCACAGTGCTGAGGAACTGTTCTTCCTCACCACGTATTCCGGTAATGCACTGCTGCGCCGTTTGTGCGAGTTCCGGGTAAGGCACCTTCATGGCTTCGATCACAGCGGGCACAAGTTTGTACAGGAACGGTTCGTGCTGACCAAGTAAATAGCCTTCCAGAAAAGCGCGTCTCAACAGCAGCCGGACAATGTAACCCTGTTTCTCCGGCCCGGGAGCGACCCCTTCGTGCAGGCAAAATGTGCAGGCGCGAACATGGTCGGCAATTCTGCGCAGCGGCCGGCCTTGCGGGCTGTCGTAACTATATTTGACCCCGACGATGTCACCGGCGGCCTGGCACAATGGAGCCAGAATGTCGATCTCAAAATTACTGTGCACGCCTTGCATCACCGACGCACAGCGTTCCAGTCCCATGCCCGTGTCGATATTCTTTTTAGGCAGCGGTTGCAAATTGTTAGGCGGATCGCCGACTCGATTGAACTGGGTAAAGACGAGATTCCAGATCTCGACATCCTTCTTCGATCCCTCGGGCAAATAATAGATCTCACTGCAGGGACCGCAGACCCCGTCCGGGCCTTGCGACGGCGAGTTCGCCGGCCAGAAGTTCTCGCCTTCATTCTCACGACTGATGGCACTGGCCGAGACTTTCACTTCATCGTGCCAGATGTTGTAGGCTTCGTCATCATCAAGGTAGACCGTGATTCTTAACCGCGATGGATCGAGCCCCAACCATTTCTTGGTGGTGAGGAACTCCCAGGCCCAATGAATGGCTTCCTTCTTGAAATAGTCACCAAACGAGAAGTTCCCCAACATTTCGAAGAAGGTATGGTGATACGCTGTGAAACCAACGTTATCGATGTCACCGGTGCGAATGCATTTCTGGCAAGTTGTTGCCTTGGTGAATTCCAGCGGTCCAATACCTAGAAACTGGTTCTTGAACTGGTTCATTCCAGCGGGAGTGAAGAGGACGGTCTTATCCCCTCGCGGAACCAAAACGTCCGTCGGACGGCGGACGCAGCCCTTGGACGCAAAGAAATCAAGATATTTTTCGCGGAGTTCATCAGTCTTCATGAGGTAATCGTTGGGGGCAAGACAAGGTCATGGACCGCGCGGCGGCCAATCCATTTGGCCACGAAAAGCACCAGGGTCCGTTTTATTTGAAGAAATCAGGCTTGGTTGGTTCGGGTACGGTCACGCGTTTGACGGACTTTCCGCTGCTCAGGTGCAGCGTGACATTGCCCTTCAAATCGCGAACGGCTTTGAGGAATTCTTGCGGAGTGGCAACGGGAGTGTCGTTGACCTGTAAAATTCGATTTCCTTCCACAATATCGGTCTGATTCACATCCATGGGAGGCAACAACTTCAAAACTAATACGCCTTTGGGAAAGGTCGACCCACTCCCCAGGGAATTGATTTCGCCATTATGCTTATTGCGCGCGGTCGAATAATCCAACACCAGGCCGCGCCAGGGGGGATATCGATAGTTCGTCGAAATGATGGAATCTTCGTCATGGGCTCCCCATTTCGCGAGAGTCACCTCCCGAATACGCGTGCCGTAACTCGAATCACCGACAGTTCCGATATCGATTCGGCCCCAAACGGTCAACCGGACACGCGCTTCTGGTCCGTGTTTGTTGATCTCGCGGGTCACATCTTCCATGCTATAAACTCGCTCACCGTTAATGCTGACGATGATCTCGTTTTCGTTCAGACCACTGACCTCGGCTGGACCACCGGGCAGCACGCGGAAATCACAAATCCCAAGCGGAATGTTGGTGGCATCGGGAAATCGCTTGTGAGCGTGGAAAATCTCGGGATTGTCATCCATGAAACTGACACCCAGAAACCCATATTCCACTTCTTTGCCTTCTTTCAGGCTTTGAATCGTCCGCAGCATTCCGGCATCAATCGGCACCGCAAAGCCCGACGATTTCTCATATCCTGCAAGGGCCGCCAGAGAAGTCGTCAGGCCAACCATTTCCCCTTTGAGATTAATCAACGCGCCGCCGCTGGTACCAATATTCAAGCGAGTATCGACCTGGATCAAATCACCCAGATCGTGCAAAGTCTGCAAGTTTTTCTCCGAACGAGGTCGGGGAAACGCAGGACTCCGCGACAGATTGCTGATCATGCCCCAGCTGGCGCTCGCCGAACCATCTCGAGCCGAAGCATAAGCGTTTCCAAGTGCGATGACTAACTGCCCCTTTTTCAACTTCGAGCCGTCACCCAATTTGATCGGCTTGAGTTCGCTCAGTTTGATCCGCATCGGATCCCGATCCGTAATGGTAATGACCGCCAGATCGCTCCGTGGATCGGCTGCGTAGATCCGGGCTTGAGCCACATTATGGTCGGAAAGCTTGACGAACAATTCAAATTCGTCGGTCTGGCCTTCCTCCTGATTCACTCTCTTGCCACCTTTGACGACATGGTAATTGGTGAGAATATAGGCCCGTGGCTGAGTGGCATTCCCCGCATCCACACCAATAATGACCCCTGAGCCGAAATCGGTCGGAATGAACTTGATGCGCGTGGGACTGTCAGCGTTTTCGTCATTCTTGCCCTCGAACAAGTCTCGGGCATTCAAG
>JAQGHT010000715.1 GCA_028291565.1 Planctomycetaceae bacterium
ATTCGTTCTTGCCGGATGTCGCGATTGTGCGCGTTTTGTTGATCGGGGATACTCCTCGGGTCTTTGGCCCCCACTCTCTACACCTTCTGCTCAGGCCGATTCGGGCACAATTCTCATCGCGTCGTGAAGATCGTGAGCAATAGTTGAATAGAGACTGTTCTAATTTGTGTCTTGTCATTGTCTGTCGTGGGGCTAGTGGAATCGAGATTCTTCAGTTCATTTCGGCGCGAGTCAATTGACTCGCACTGTCAGCGATCAAAAATTGCCGAGTCAATCACTCGATTTAGGTCACAAGCAACACGCGACGACTCAGCGGAAAGACAGGACTGCGATGGTACGTCGAAGGATCTTCCTCGTTGATGACAATCCGGAATTTATCATTGCTTCCCGGCGATTTTTGTCATTTGAGCCGGATATCGAAGTCGTCGGCTGGGCCAGTTCGGGAGCCGAAGCGCTGGAGCAGGTCCCCCGATTGCGACCCGACGTGGTGCTCATGGATTTGACCATGCCCAATATGAATGGTTTGGAAACGACTCGCCGCCTGAAGGCTCAATCCCATCGGCCAGCGGTCGTCATCTTGACCATCCATCAAAGTGACGAATTCCGTACGGCTGCCAAAGACGCAGGCGCCGACAGCTATATCAGTAAGTCGGATCTGGTCGATCAGCTGCCTCCGTTTCTGCGCACCTTATTCGACGGATTGATCGATTCCCAGCCCAGGCTGGGCTCGGCGCGTCCGCGTTTGGGCCAGAATCCGCTGGAAATATTGGGCTATAACATTGAAGAGCGCTTTCATGCGATCGTTGAATTTTCGCCTGATCCGATGCTGATCATTGATCAGATGCGACGGATTGTGCTGGTCAATGCACAGACCGAAAGGCTGTTTGGTTACATTCGGGATGAAATATTGGGACGTCCGATAGAGTTACTGATTCCCGTGCGATTTCCTGACGTTGATGGCGACCTGTATCGACTTGATTCGGCAAATCGCGGTCCATATCCAACAAACGACACGGTGAACTTGCTGGCCCTCAGAAAAGATGGAACTGAGGTGCCAGTTGAGATCAGTCTCAGCCCCGTGCAGTCCGATCCCGTCATCTTGTTCGCTGTCAGCATCCGGGACATTACCGCTCGAAAGCAGGCGGAACAGGAACGGCAACGACTGCTGGAGGCGGTGGAACAACAGCGGGCGGAATTGCAGATGCTGCTAGATTCAGTGCCGGCCCTCATCTTTTTTAAGGATCGACAGCATCGCCTGGTACGTGTCAACCAAGCTCACGCCCAATGCTTCGGTTTACCCAAAGAACAAATTGAAGGCAAGACCGATGCCGAACTTGGTTCGCCTTATGCCGGTCGTTACATGCTGGACGATTTGCAGGTCTTGACGACTGGAAAGCCGCTACGAGGCATCATTGAGGAATTTCACAGTCCCAGCGGAAAGCGCTGGATTCAGACGGAAAAAGTGCCGCACCGCGATATTCATGGAAATATTATCGGCGTGGTTGGTCTCGCGGTGGACATCACGGAAAAGAAAAACCTGGAAGAACAACTGCGCCAGTCCCAAAAGCTTGATGCCATCGGACAACTGGCAGGAGGTGTCGCTCATGACTTCAACAACTTGCTGACAGTGATTGATGGCTACAGTGAAATTTTGCTCGAGGATATCGGTCCAGGCGATTCACACCACCCGATGCTGCAAGAGATCAAGAATGCGGGCGAGCGCGCGGCGGGACTGGTTCGCCAACTGCTCGCATTCAGTCGCAAGCAAGTGTTGGAGCCGAAAGTGCTGGATTTGAATGAACTCGTGGACGACGTGGAAAAAATGTTACGCCGCCTGATTGGCGAGCACGTCGAACTGCGAACTTTGCTCACGCCGGGACTGGGGCGAGTGTTAGCCGACGCCGGGCAACTCGAGCAGGTGATGCTGAATCTGGCGGTCAACGCGCGGGACGCTATGCCCAAGGGAGGCCGGTTGACAATTGAAACGGCTTGCGTCGAATTATCCGACACAAATCTGATGGCCCTCCCTCAGATCCCACCCGGCTGTTATGTGGTACTGACATTCCGCGACACCGGTTGCGGAATGGATCCACAAACCAAGGCTCGCATTTTTGAACCCTTTTTCACGACGAAGGAATTGGGCAAAGGAACCGGGTTAGGTCTGGCGACCGTCTTCGGAATTGTGACCCAATCCCACGGTCACATACAGGTCGAAACCGAGTTGGGAGCGGGCTCTGCTTTCCGGGTCTATTTACCGAAGGTAGTCCAGAGCGAATCTATCTCGATATTGAGTCCCGTCGTGAAGTCCCCAAAACGCGGGAGTGAAACAGTCTTACTGGTCGAAGACGACGCCAATGTTCGAGAGTTGGCCCTGCGAATCTTACGGATGAATGGCTACAACATCCTCGAAGCCGTGGATGGCAAAGACGCTCTCCGAGTGGCTGAAGAATATCCGGACCCAATTGATTTGATGATCACTGATCTGGTGATGCCGCGGCTCGGTGGCGGAGATTTGGCGCATCAGTTGAGTCTTCTCCGGCCATCGATCAAGGTGTTGTATTTATCCGGATACTCAGCAGAAATGGCGATTGGTCAAGGCCTGTTGATCGGCGACGTCTCGCTCGTACAAAAGCCGTTTACACCTGGCGCGCTGGCGTTAAAAGTTCGTGAAGTCCTCGACCGGAAGGACGCCAGCGTGAGAAGCTGAGCAGATTCATTTTGCAGGCGTTCATTTCCAGCTCCGCGTGGTTTTTCGACTTTCAAACGGTCCACCGGATTCTTACAGCTTCTAACCCTCAAGTCTGATTGTCGGAGCCGACCGTGCACAACGACTCGGGATTTCAACCCAATCATTCGGATCCACACGCCGAAAAGTCGCTGCACGCGTGGTTCAACTTTCTCTGTGATCGAACGTTGTGGCTGTTACCATTGATCGTGGTGGCCACCTGGATTTTGTTGCAGCATCTCGCCCAGTTATCCGGCGACTTGTATCGAGGGTTGGCATTACAGGGAACGGGACTGCAATCCAAAACCATCGAAGAGTTTCGCCAGCTCTATTCGAGTGAAGTCGCGGAACGAGTCCGTGACTATGGAATCGAAGTCCGGCATGACTTCCAGGATCATGATCGCGCGATTCCGTTACCGGACACGTTGATGATGGAAATTGGTAAACGACTTGATGCGGGCCGCCCCGGGGCGCACATCAGGTTGTTCAGCAATCATCCCTTTCCATCCCGGTCCAGTCGAATTCTGGACGACTTTGAACAGGCTGCGCTGGTGGCATTGCGAGAGAACCCGAACCAGCCTTATTGGAAATTCGTGGACTATCAAGGCCGCCCCTCGTTACGGTTCGCCACGAGTGACATCATGACGGCGCGATGCGTCGCCTGCCACAATAGCCACCCGGACAGTCCGAAGTCCGACTGGAAAGTGGGAGATGTTCGCGGAGTCATGGAAGTCATCCGGCCATTGGATGGAGACGTCGCCCTGGCGCAGGCTGATTTGCAATGCACGCTGGATCTGATCATTGGAGCTTACGCGCTGGGTGCGATGGGCTTGGGACTGGTCATCCTCAAACTGCGACGATCCACGAAGCAATTGCGAGACGCTGAAGTCCGCACGCGCGCCGTCGTTGAGCATTTGGAAGCCTCCCAGCAAAGGCTGCAGGCAATCATCGATACGGTGGATGGCATTGTCTGGGAGGCCGACGCGGAGACTTTTCAGTTCACTTTCGTCAGCCAGAAGGCGGAGCGAATCCTGGGTTATCCCGTCGAGCAATGGATCTCGGACCCCGCCTTCTGGACGAATCACTTGTATCCCGAAGACCGGCTTTGGGCCATGGAATTCTGCGTCAACGCGACGCGTGAATTGCGTTCACACGAGTTTGAATACCGCATGCTGGCCGCGGACGGTCGCGTCGTCTGGTTGAATGACATCGTCACCGTCATTTGCGAGCCGGGCCGACCAACCAAACTCCGGGGAATCATTGTCGACGTCACGGAATCCAAGCGCGGCGCTGAAACACTGCGAGAAAGCGAGGCCCGGCTGCAGGTCGCCATTCAAGCTTCTAATCTTGGTCCCTGGGATTGGAATCTCGTCACCGACAAAGTCCATTTCGCACCGGAGTGGAAGCGACAACTTGGTTATGCGGATGACGAAATTGAAGGTCATTTCCTCGAATTCGTCAATCGGCTGCATCCCGACGATCACGACCGGATCATGTCGTGCATACAGGCTTACATCGCGGATCCTCGGACTGGCTACGATGTGGAATTTCGGATGCGCCACAAGGATGAATCGTATCGGTGGATCCAGACCCGCGCGACGATGCAATTCGACGTCTCCGGCACGCCCGTTCGCATGTTGGGCTGCCACCTGGACATCACCGTGCGCAAACAAACGGAGGGGGCGCTCAGGGAACGAGCGCGGCTGGCGATATTGGAGGCTGAAGTGGGGACAGCGCTGACTCTCGGTGGAACCCTGACGGAAACTCTTCGCTTGTGCAGCGAGGCCATCGTGCGAAACCTGGATGCCGCGTTTGCTCGGATTTGGACCTTGAATGAACAAGAGGAAATGCTGGACCTGCAGGCCAGTGCGGGATTGTACACACACATCGACGGACCGCACGGGCATGTGCCCGTCGGCAAATTCAAGATTGGAATGATCGCGGCGGAACGTAAACCGCATCTCACGAACCAGGTCCTGGGCGATCCGCGAGTGGGCGATCAGGACTGGGCTCGGCGCGAAGGCATGGTCGCTTTTGCTGGCTATCCACTACTTGTCGCGGATCGTTTAGTCGGCGTCGTGGCAATGTTCGCGCGTTCTCCCTTCACGGAGGTGACCCTCCAGGCGCTGGCCTCGATCTCCAATAACATCGCATTGGGAATCGATCGCAAACGAGCGGAAGAAGTCTTGCGCACGAGCGAAGAGAATTTCCATCTGCTATCGGACAACATCACCGACGTGTTTTGGATCGCTTCGCACGACATGCGAAGGATCCACTATGTGAGTCCAGGCTATGAGTTGATCTGGGGACGTTCTTCGGCAAGCTTGTACAAGCATCCTCAGGAATGGTCCGAAGCGATTCTGCCCGAGGACATCGAACGTGTCATGGCGGCCATTTCCGTGCATTCGGCGAGCGAAACCAGTGTGAAAATTGAATATCGAATCGCGCGCCCGGATGGCGCGATTCGCTGGATTCATAGCAATGGATTTCCGGTGCGGGATGACCGCGGCAAAGTGATTCGCATCACGGGTATCGCCAGCGACATCACCGAACGCAAATTGGCCGAAGAGCAACTGGACGAACTGCATCAGAAATTGCTCAACACGTCAAGGCAGGCGGGAATGGCCGAAATCGCCACGAACGTGCTGCACAACGTCGGAAATGTGCTCAACAGCGTCAATGTCTCCGCCACGCTAGTCGTAGACGGCATCAAAAAATCCAAGACGTCCGCGCTGTCCCGAGTTGTGGATTTATTGAAACAGCACGAGGGAGACCTGGGAGAGTTCATTGCCACGGACTCACGGGGAAAACACTTGCCGATCTATCTGGCCCAGTTGTCAGAACACATCCTTTCTGAACAGCGCGCGATCGTGAATGAATTGGATTCGCTGCAGCGGAACATCAGCCACATCAAGGAAATCGTGGCCATGCAACAAAACTACGCAAAGGTTTCCGGCGTCAGGGAAATCGTCAGTGTCGTCGAATTAGTGGAGGACTCGTTACATATGAGTGAGGGCGCGTTGGCGCGTCACGGAATCGAAGTCAATCGCGAATTCGAAACGGTCCCACTGATCAACATTGACAAGCACAAGGTTCTGCAAATCCTCGTGAATCTCGTACGCAATGCCAAATTGGCGTGTTGCGAATCGGAACGTTCCGATAAGCGATTGACGCTGCGAGTGGTCCATCGGGATGGCCGGATCAAGATCTCCGTGATCGACAACGGAATCGGGATTCCACCTGAGAATCTGACGCGAATCTTCAATCATGGATTCACGACTCGCGATTCCGGGCACGGTTTTGGACTGCATAGTGGTGCTCTCGCCGCCAAAGACATGGGCGGTTCATTGACGGCAACGAGTGCCGGAACAGGCCAGGGCGCATGTTTCACCCTCGAACTACGCGATCAGACTGAACTTGAAGTTCAGACTCTGGATGAATCCGCATCGGAGCCGATCGTGTCGTCCTCGATTCGCGTTGCAAATGTCAGCCACTGGCCTCGATTGTTGATGTTGTTGGCCACCTCATTGTTAACGCTGCTCTACTCCAGTCCCGCTTGTGCTCTTGACCCGAACAAGTCCGTCTTTCAGTTCAATTGCCAGAACTGGACCCGGCAGAGCGGCCTGCCAGTGGACAAGATCAACGCCATCACGCAGAACACGGACGGTTATCTCTGGCTGGGAACGCAGAATGGCCTGATTCGCTTCGATGGGCACGAGTTCAAAATTGTTCCGATCGATCTTCCGCAGGCTCACGGCCAGAACATCTGGAGGCTTTCCAGGTCCGAAACAGGTGGCATGTGGTTTGCCGTTCACGAAGGGGGATTCGGCGCTTATGACGGCCACAAGTTCGCGGCAATTGGAGATGACCGGTGGACCTTACCGGGACTGGAGGCCAACGTGATCCTGGAATCACGAGATGGTGCTGTTTGGACGGGAGGGGATCTGGGCCTGGGCCGTTGGGTGCGAGGAAAACCATTAGAGTGACTGTTCAATGACTCGGAATACGGTTCAATTACTGCATTGTGTGAAGACTCACAGTCACGCATTTGGATTGGTACTGTTGAGCGTGGATTACTTTGCTGGAAGGACGGGAACCTGACGCAAAGCTCAGACGAAGACCTAAAGAAACGTGTCATTTTTGCCGTCGCAGCCGATCTGAATGGACGGATCTGGGCGGGAACGAATTTCGATTTACGCTGTTACGATTCCCAAAGTCAACTCCAGCAGATTCCGTCGTTTACGTCAAGCGTCATCGCACTGTTAGTCGACAGCCATGGAGTGCTTTGGATTGGCACGGGTGGCCAGGGCCTGGCGCGCTTTCAGAATGGTGCCTTCACTTATTTTCGAAAATCAGACGGATTGGTCAGCGACCACATCAATTCCCTCTTTGAAGATGCCGAGGGCAGCCTGTGGATTGGCACGCGCGACGGACTGAGTCAGCTCACAGACTTGAAGTTCCCCATCTATTCCGACCAGGAGGGACTCGTCAATGGGTCGAATCTTTCTGTATCGCCGTCACAAAAAGGCGGCCTCTGGATCACGACCAGTCACGGTATTTGCTACTTTGACGGCAAGACGTCGAAGAATTTCGGCGACGACTTCCCATTGCCCAATCACTACGTCAAATGTGGATTTGAAGCTCGGAATGGCGACTTTTATTCCACCGATGGGGAAAAGAATATTGTTGTCATTTCGGGAAATACCATCTCAAAGGTGTATCCCAACGTGGACTGGCCGCGCGCGTTCGCGGAAGACGCCACAGGTATCCTGGTGGCGATTGGCGGAGCTCTCTTTCGAATCCAGGATGGAGAATTGCATCGGTTCCAATACAACTCCGGGCAGCCGCCCACCTATTATTGGATCAACAATCTCATGCTCGCTTCCGATGGGGCGATCTGGGTCGCCAGTTCAAATGGCCTCATTCGCCTCAAAGACGGGAATCCCACACAGTGGACCACGGAGGACGGGCTCTTTGGAAACAAGATCTACACCATTTGCGAAGACAATGAGGGCACGATTTGGGCCGGATCGGCGACAGGGATTGTGCGAATCAAGCACGATCTTCCCAAGATGATCCGGCAACAGAACGGCCTCCCTGATGATCGACTTTATGCCATCGTTCCAGACGATTATGGGGCTTTCTGGGTGGCCTCGGGGCGTGGCCATTTTCGTGTCGATCGGCAGAGTCTGAATGATTTTATTGATGGCCAGTCGGCCCGTGTGAAGTGTGACGAGTTTGACGGCTTGGAATCGATCAAATTCACGGACCGGACCGACCAGGAGTACTCCGGCTGCAAGACTTTGGATGGCCGCATTTGGTTTCCCAATCCACAGGGTGTTGTGATGATCGACCCGGCGGATGTCCTGACCAACAACATGAAGTTGCCCGTCTGGATTGGTCTCGTTCGGGCCAACGGACAGGATTTGTCGCGAAATGAAGCGGCTGTCGTGTCCCCCGGTGACGGTGAATTGGAGTTCCATTTCACGGCGTTAAGTTTCATCGCGCCGCGCAAAATCAGGTTCCGTTACCGGCTTGAGGGATACGACAAAGACTGGGTCGAGGCGGGTGACCGGCGAATGGCATTTTACACGAATCTCAAGCCGGGCCACTATTCATTTCGTGTCATCGCAGCGAACGCGGATGGCATGTGGAATCTCACTGGTGATTCCTTCAAATTTCAACTGCTTCCACACTTTCACCAGACCGTCTGGTTCACGCTGCTTTGTCTTGGTGTTGCGGGCATTACGCTGGCCGTTCTGTATGCCAATCGAGTCCGCCATCTCCACCTCAAACAGCAACTCCTGCAAAAGTCCCGCGACAACCTGGACGCGGAAGTACAGACTCGAACGGCGGAACTGGACAATGCCATCGTCTCGCTCAAACAGTCGGTCGAAGACCACGAACGAACGGGAGCACAGTTGGCCCGCCGAACACAATCTCTTGAAGACGAGATTGAAGAGCGAAAACGGATGCAGTTGGAAGTCGAACGCGTCCATCAGCAACTTCTGGCCACGTCGCGCCAGGCGGGCATGGCCGAGATCGCCACAAACGTGCTGCATAACGTCGGCAATGTTCTGAATAGTGTCAATATTTCGGCGAGTTTGGTTGTGGAAAGTGTTAAGAAATCGAAAATCTCCAGCCTGGCTCGAGTTGTGGAGCTGCTCGAAGAACATGCAGGTGACATGGCGACATTTTTGACGAGTGACGTCAAAGGCAAACAGATAACCAGCTTTTTGGCACAACTTTCGGAACATTTGCTGGCTGACAGAGATGCGACCATTAGCGAGTTGGACTTGTTGCGGGCGAACATCGATCACATCAAGCATATTGTGGCAATGCAGCAGAACTATGCGAAGGTGTCGGGCATCCGGGAGATCGTCAACGTCGTGGACTTAATTGAAGACGGCCTGCGAATGAACAGCGGTGCCCTGAGTCGCCATGGCGTGGAAGTCGCCCGTGAGTTTGAATCCGTGCCCGACTTGAACCTTGATAAGCACAAGATCCTGCAAATCCTGGTGAATCTGATCCGCAACGCCAAATACGCCTGCGAAGAGTCGGGGCGAACTGACAAGCGACTGACACTCCGCGTGGCTCAGGCGAATAGCCGGATCATGATTTCCGTGATCGACAACGGAATAGGAATCCCACCGGAGAATTTGACGCGAATCTTCAATCACGGTTTCACAACGCGCGAATCAGGTCACGGATTTGGCCTGCACAGCGGGGCGTTGGCCGCCAGGGAGATGGGTGGCGCGCTGTTCGCGTACAGTGACGGACTCGGCCACGGCGCAATGTTTACACTCGAACTACCATTGTCACCTGCGGAGCTGATGCATGAGAAAGACCGTCAGTTGCAATCGGCTTAGGCGCGCGGTGAATAACGAATGCGACAGCAATAATAAGGTGAATTGGGAAATGATCATCAATGGCCAACTCTGGACCACCACAATGCAGGGGCCGTGCTGGAATCTGACACGGATTTTCAACCACGGCTTCACGACCCGTAAAGCAGGCCACGGCTTTGGTATGCATTGCGGCGCGCTGGCCGCC
>JAQGHT010000762.1 GCA_028291565.1 Planctomycetaceae bacterium
CATCCCCGAGTGAGTTATAGTAGCTGTTGAAGAGCCAACGAAAGTCTTCGCAAAATGGTTTGTAATCTGACTGGAAATCCCGTAGCACAAAAGTCTCAAAGAACCATGTGGTATGCGCTTGATGCCATTTGACCGGACTGGCATCAGGACATGATTGAACCATCTGGTCCTCGGCGGAAAGACTGGACGCGAGAAATTGAGTCACCGATCGCACGGTTTCAAATTTCGAGTTCAGATGATTCTGGCCGTAGAATTCGACGCGATTTCTCTCAACGGTTTGAAGGCTCATAGCCAGGTCCTTTCTCAAAGTGACTTTTGTTCGCGCATCTGAATCAGCCCGATCCTAGTCGCTCTTTCGCACGACCGAGCAGCCTTGCACTAGCCGCTCAATACTGTTGCAATGATCTATTCATTGCCAAAGCAAGATTGCCTGGAAAATCGAGCCGTCATGGGAGATATCCGCGAACTTGATCGTTTCGATTACTCCAGGCCGCTTACGTGAAACATCAGGCCATCACGAATCCAAACAAATTCGCCCAGTGCCACATCAAGTACCCCACACCCATCACGAAAACGGGTCCGTTCAGCATGTTGCTCTTGGTTATCTCGCTCGTTGATGTGCGATTCAGCAATGTACTTAGAATAGTAGACGCATGAGGGTGAAACTATTGGACGAAGGTGTCGGCGATACCAAAGCATCGCGTATCGTCGGCCTTCGCACTAAAGACTCGCGCAGGCGTTGTAAGAAAATCAAAAAGACCGAACGGCAAGGCTTTAGATGTCGATTACCAGGTCGTCTTGGGGACGCGAGCAACAAATCAGCAAGTTTCCGACCGCCGGGGGCTCGAGTGGCTCAGGATCATACTTTATAGAACCAGAAATCAACCCGCACTCACAGGTATGGCACACACCAGTCCGACAAGACCAACTCACCGCGATGTCACAGGCTTCCGCGAACTCCAGCAAATTTTGGAATTTGGCGTCCCACGGGACGGTGAGGCCAGCCCGAGCAAACGAAATCGCCGGACCTTTACCCGGCTCCCCAACAGGCGGGTGTGGCGCTCGGCGCGGCGATTTGATCACACCGGAAGTGATGGAGTCGCCCGAACCGAAAACCTCAGTGTGAACACGATCAGGGGCCACCCCCAGACTGATTAGTCCGTCAGTGAATTCATTTAAAAAGGCATGAGGGCCACATAGATAAAACTCTGCATCTCGTGGTACGCCCAGTTCTTCCAGGGCCGAGACCGTCAGACGGCCTGCCGCATCAAAGTCGATCCCCGGCCTGTCAGCCGCATCGGGCTGGCTGTATGTCACGTAGCTCGTCGCATGAGGCAGCTGGACCAGCAAATCCCGAGCTTCTTGGGCAAAGGGATGATCAAGGCCGTTTCTCGCTCCATAGATCCACCAGACCGGGTTTGGCCAGGCGCGTGCGGCCAACCAATGGAGCATCGCCATTACCGGGGTCGCACCAACGCCAGCGCTTAACAGCACCACAGGAACATCGCTGTGCTGCAGGATGAAGTCACCGCGAGGCTCGCTAACATTCAAAACGTCGCCTGTGCGCAGCTGCGTATTCACATAAGTGCTGGCAATGCCGTGCGGCTCCCTTTTTATCGTGATGCGATAATGACCAGCGTTCGGCAGACTGGATAGCGAGTAGCTGCGTAAGACCTGCGGCGCGTCAACTTTGGGACGGAATCCTAACACGACGAACTGACCGGGTCGCGGAACAGTCAGAGGTCGACTATCCACAAGCTCTAGCACCACTGAGACCACAGTACTAGTTTCGCGATCGATTCTCGACACTCTGAGAGGTCGGAATCCAGGAGCAGATGTGACGCGCTGTTTAGACGACGTCAGGCCGGCATTGCCGGTGTACGCCCCCGGCTGCGTCAACTGTCCGAGAAGTGCCTCAAAGGAAGACTTCCAGCCCGGACTCAGGGCCGGGATGCGCAAAGCCCGCTCAAGTTCTTCTTTGGTGGGTCCAGGAAGATAAAGCAGCGCATCGATCGCGGCGACCGTGAGATGTTCAGGGCTATCGGCAATCTTGACGATTTCATCACCGACGCCCACCTCACCCTCTTCCAGGACGCGCAAATAGAATCCCGGGCGGTGATGCTCGACCAATAAGGCCGCCATTCTGGGCTCATCCATTCGGATGCCAACTCGGTAGCAGGTGACGCGCGGTTGCGTCACTTCGAACAGAGCGCCGCCGATGCGAAAGCGATCGCCGACACAGACCTCGTTGTCCGCCAAACCTTCGACGGTAAAGTTTTCTCCGAATTGCCCGAATGTAAAATTGTCCCGCTGCAATACTCGCTGCCAGTAATGGTAAGATTCGATCTGATAGACCATCACGGCACGGTGCTCTCCACCGTGCCCCACCCGATCGCCCTGTGCGTCGCCATCAACGTTGAGCCGCCGCACCAGACGCCGCTCCTTTACAGGTTGCTTCCATACGGACGTCTTGACAATCATCCCGCGCCATTCGATCTCGCGGGGTTGGCCCACATTGACTGACAACAATTGTGCCATGTGTCGCTCCTCACTTCTCCATAGACATGAACAATGTGTTCAACCCCTCCGCAAGGGCAGGATGCGCGAAGATACCATCTTCGAGGGCCGTGTAGGGAAGCTTGCCCATCATGGCGATCTGAAGCATCGACATGATCTCGCCACCTTCGACAGCCAGAACGGCGGCCCCGAG
>JAQGHT010000782.1 GCA_028291565.1 Planctomycetaceae bacterium
TATTGCGAAGGAACTGGAGGTCCATGCGGGGGAAGAACTTTCACACGCCATCACCATTGCCAATTTGATCGATTATCTCGGGGGCATGCCGGTCACTGTGCCGTGTGAAGTGAAGACTTCAACGAAAGCTGAAGACATGCTGCGATTTGATCTTGATAACGAGAATACCACGATTCAACACTACCGTAAACGCATTCGTCAATGTGAAGCTCTCAACGAATTCGCTCTCGCAGAACAGATCCGCGACATCCTGGTCCAGGAGCAGGACCACCAGATTGCCTTGGCGACGGCCTTGGGCATTGATACTCCAGATGTTTCTACAACCAATTGAAAGACGGTTAGCGCATGCCCACAATTTTGCTCATCCTCCTGATTCTGCTACTCTTGGGAGCAATTCCAACATGGCCTCACAGTCGGAATTGGGGATATGGTCCTAGCGGTGGACTAGGAACTATTGTTTTGATCCTCATTATCCTGATCATATTAGAGCGGGTTTAACGGAAGATCGCGGGACCCGTTTGAAGCATCGACCTGAGCTGGCGAACTCGATTCGCCAGCTTTTTTTATGTACCAATGTCACGTAGCATAAGCCTCTGGCTTGTGCATTCAGCAGACTTCCGATCCATGCCCAAATCGAACTGCGCGATCAATACCGTGCTACGAGGCGCAAGCTTTTTGTCGAGTATCAAGCCTGGCTGCTTTCGCCAACAGAAGCGTCTTGAAAAAACTGGTCAGACAAGGTGGCGGCTGATGCTACGGTCTTCTGGTGATATCTTTAACATCACGATTCACGGAGGGTGTACGAGGTGAAGTTGCACCAGGCTGCCCTTCGACGCGTGCCGGTCCACGTTGTCCGGTCGGCGAACGTGGATCGATACCACCCAAGAAGCGTTTTACGGCATCGTCCAGACGCTGTGCCGGCCGAATCTTGGCATCAGGATTGTCCAGCGTGCCACGGACAATCACTCCCATCCAGCCGACTGTGGCTTGTCCCACCATCTGCTGGATGACTGCCAGGGGGGCACGGTTCCTGGAAACCGATGAGAAGAAATCGAAACTCAGCCGCCGATCAAAGCTGACCCAGCCGAACCCCTTCAAATTCAGCGCGGCCCCTTTCAAGTCGACTTGTCTGAAGTTGAAACGGCCGTTCGAAATATCAAAAAATGCCTGAGCTTCTTCAAATGCTGTGTTATTGGGCGAGCCACCATTCAACTGTTTAATAATGGCCAGCATGACAGGCAGTTGATAGAGCGCTGCCGGTCTGATCAAGAGCTGTCCGCTCCCTTCCAGGCTGCGAGCCGAACTGCCGCGTCCTAGCAGTTCCGCCTCGCCCGTCATGATTCCACGTAAGTCATGTTGATGAGGCATGTATTGCTCTGCATAACGCTCCAGCAAGGCATCGCGCATCGTCAGCACGACTTTATAAGAGGTCTCTTTGCCAAGCACAGCAATGCCGTCCAGAGTGAACATGCCGCCAATGGCGCGTCCGGTGATCCGCTCTTGTGCAGGTGGCTTTTGCTCCGCCGCTCCCTTCGCGCGGCGCGGATTCACGACATCACGCGACCCGATTACCAGTTGATTTCCATAGATACTGATCGGCCCCTTGACGTTGGAAAACTGATATCCCATGATCGACATGGATGTCAGATCGCTTTCTCCTTCGGTCGCGATGGCCCGTCCGTCCCAGGTTCCGCGAATCTTGAACTTTCCATAAAGATGTTTCAGATCGACCCCGGTGGTGACTGACGTATCAGTACACAATATTTCTAAATCCCAGGCGGAAGTCGCTCCGTCTTCCGGTTTGCCGGAACCACGAAACTCCAGCATGCCGCCCAGCGAGATTGGCCCATCGCGCGGATCCAATGTGTCGACAACTTCGCGAAAACCCGTTGGCAAGGCCCGCCGGAACCGATTGTTCGGGTTCAAATCTTCAACTTGCAGATCGTCCAACCGGACCCGCCAGGCCCCTGTGGGTTCCAGGATTGCGAATCCGTACTTCATCGCGACTTTAGTGTCCTCGTGTTTCCCTTCGATATTTGTCAGATCGGCACGAAGCAGCGACTGGTCCTGCGGATCGCGGTGCAGGCTGATATGTCCACGGACTTCGCTCAGCGGAAGCGGAAAACTCTTCAAGCTCAATTCCACCTTCTTCAAATCGGCCTCCATACCGATTTCAGGGGATTGGCCGGGCATCCAGTCGATCGTGGTTTCGCAGTCAAACTTCCCTTTGGGCGAAAACTCTTCGAACAGTTTTTTCCAGGTCTCAGGCAGGGCCGCTTCCAGTTCGCGATTGAACTCGGCGCCGGAAGTTTGTACTGTCAGACCTAATAGACCGCGCCCTCGCACTGTACGATAGTCGCCCGCAGCGGTGAGTTCCGCGGAGCCATGCGATCCCTTCAGTTTACTGAACGTCCAGTCCTGCCCGTCAAACTCGACGATTCCCTGCAGGTCGCTGATGAAGAGTGGAAAACATTTGCAGGACATGGACGCCTGGCGCACACTGCTCCACAACTGCGTTTCCCAGGGGGCCTCGATTCCCCCGCGGCGTGACAACTGGTAGTGGATATTTGCCAGACCCTTCAGATTGAGCGATTTCAAGACATGTTGAGCCTGCTCTGGCGCGGCGGAAACGAACGTTTCATCCAGCGGCACGGAATCAACTTGGACCTCGATCGACGAACTGGGACGGTTCGGTCCCTGGTGGATTTCCCCGGTCAGTTTCAATTCTCGCAGACCGGCTGCCAGTCCCTTCAACCGGATATCCACGAGTTGACCGCGTTTCATGATCAGTCCGCGGATATCGTCAACCGGGTAGGGAAATTTACGATGGGCCGCCGAACAGCCCTTCGGAATGACATCGCAATCACAGCGGAATCCGGAACGCCGTGTGTAGGCCACCTGCATCTTCAGGTCGACTTTACCTGCCGGTTGCACCTGGTCGTAGACCTCCTGCAAGTAGGGTGACAGCCGCGATCGAGTCGGCGGCTCCAGGGGCAGATTCAAAAACGCGACCAGCCCCGTGATCGGGCTGTCGGGCTGGCTGATATCCCACAAACCCTTGCGAATGAGAACTTGCAGCGTGCCATGCCGCGCCGAGAAATTCGGCACACTAATTTGCTTCGAGTCGCAATAGATCTTGGCCTGAACGTCATCCAGTGGATAAGGGCAAAGCGGATGCGACCACTGACCCGACTTGAGATTAATCAGACATCGGTAGTCTATGGCGTCACTGGCCTGTGCTTGCTGCACTACGAAATTGAGATCGCCGACGGCGTCCAGGCCGGGATCGGTGACAGGTTCTCCTGCCAGGGGAAAGCCGGACTGGCGCGGGAAATCCGCGACGCGGTCTCGGCATTGCGGGAAGAACTCGCAAATCTGATCCCAGACTTCCGTGCGAAAGTGGAATTGGTCAACATGCCCCTCGATCTTCCAAGTTTTGTCGTCCATGTTCCAATGGCCGTCCAGACGAATCTCTCCGCACGCCCCGGCGAGTACGGTTCCGCTCAACACATACCGTCGCTTGCCGGACGGCGTGAGTTGCAGATGCACGTTCTGTAAAATGACTGACAGCGGTTCGTCATTGTCAGAACGGTCAATTGTCAGCCGCAGAGTACCACGCTCGATGACCCATTCCGGCGGACTCGACTGCTGAGCGGGAATTGGAAATAATGATTCCCAATTCCAGGTACCGTCGATGTTCCGATGCAATTCCAGCTGAGGTTGCATCATTCGCACCTGCTGGCAGACCAGTCTCTGCTGGCCCAGTTGCTCGCGATCCACTGAAAGGATGGTCTCGGGAACCGCAAGAATTGGCTCCCCTGTTTCGGGAGAATTCAATGCGAATTCATAGACCCGGACCTGTCCTTGAAAGTCGAATCGCGCGCGGTTAAAGGAGACGTCCCATTCGGGGACCGCTTCTTTCAGTCCGTCGGCAAGCCTGCCGTGCAGCATTTCGTCCATCCTGGCCCACAGCGACCAGACGTACGAACCCCCGACCACTCCTCCGAGTAGCAGCAGAAACAAGAAACAGCCGATCGCGCGCCGAAGGCCCATCCTGGGCGACTTTCTGCTAACAGCCACACATCCGTGGAGGCCCCAATAACTTCTACAACGTGGAATAACAGCGAATGCAGGTGGAGTCAAGCGCGGTTTCTGGCACCCAAAAACGATTAGCAGGCGCTCACTTGTTCCAGCGATGCAAAACATCCCAGATTCCCACTGCCGACAATACCAACAACGGGTATTCGGCCGGCAGGCGATATCGCAGTGAACTCACAAACAACGTGTGCAATGCCGAGAAATAGAGGATCGGTCCCAAGGTCAGAATCAAGACCCAAGTCCAAGCGCCGCTTGGTGTTGAATACCGCGTCGAACCGACAACGAGTCCTCGGATGGCGAACACGAGCACCGGGATGACAAAGATCAACAGCCCTGCCCTGACATACCAGTAGTCGAACTGCGGGGTATTGGGAAACAGATTCCAATATCTTCCCAGCTTGATCCAAGCCAGTTCCAGCGTTTTTCCAGGGTTTTCCGCAACCCAGTTCCAGGCTTTGCGGCGATATAGCCGGTCGACGTCGTATTCCGACATTTCTTCGTAAACGGAATTGGGCAGAAACTCCATGTGACTGTCACCGTTCGCGGTCGGATTCAGGCCGTCATACAGACTGGGGCCCATCCACAAAGTGGTTGGGACGAATTTTCCACCTGTCACGAAGTAATTTCGGACCGTCCAGGGAGCCAAGCCTGCTGCTAATCCCAGCAACATCGCCAGGCCGATCCAGACCACGGTCGTGCGAGGGCCTGCCAATCGTGACGGAACTTGCTCAAGCGACTGGGCTTCAGTATGTTTTGGGGGCCAAATCCAAAGCCAGGCGATAGCAGCAGGCGGGAACAGCAGCCAGCTCGGGCGAACATAAACGGCGATGGCCGCAGCCAGACCGGCAATCAACGCAGCTGTCATCTGGCGGCGCGATGGAGTTGTGCCAAGGGGTAACCGGACGACATACAAGAGCGAAATAACACTTAGCATC
This sequence comes from Planctomycetaceae bacterium, assembly GCA_028291565.1. Lineage (GTDB taxonomy): Bacteria > Planctomycetota > Planctomycetia > Planctomycetales > Planctomycetaceae > JAKFVC01. Next base: position 5,034 of record JAQGHT010000782.1, read on the forward strand.
AAACCCAAAGCGAACGTCGTTTCGCTAAGAATCATCACACTGAACACGATAAACGTTGGTGAAAAGGCCGCCAGCGCCGTTGCGATCAAGCCGATTTCCGAGTTGAATAATTCGGCGGCCAACCAGTAGACGCAACCGCATGCCAGGGTCCCGATCAAGGCGAGAACAAATCTGGCGGAGCCAAGATCGTCGCCAAATACCGCAATGCTCAGTCCAAGCACCACGGGAAATCCTGGCATTCGCAGGACGCGACGCGGCGGATCATAGATTTCAAAATCCTGCCCTCTGGCAACCCGCCGGCCAAGTTCCCAGTATCCGTCCGCGTCACCCGCAATCAGGCAAACTCGACCCGGCGTTCGAGCGACCAGGCGTTGAACCACGACGGCTGCGCCGAGACGCAGGACGAGTGCCAACGCCAGAATGCTCCACAACCAGATTCGAGTCCGATGATCGTTCACGGACGGCCTCCTTGACTTGGGAAATATCTGCCCTAGCTACGGTCGCCCTCGCCAGGGACAGGATCCAAGCCCGAAGTGCTACCGCTCTAGCCCCAGAATTTCTCGCCGTGCAAGTTGATTGATGGTTGGGTTTCGACTTCGATGTCTCCCAGAACTTGGACTTGGCAAGCGAGACGAATTTCCTTTTCGTGTCCGAGTCGGGCGAAAAACGCCATTGGACCGAGGTACCAGCGTAGCCGTTCCCACCAGCCGGCCGGCTTAACGTTTTCAATCCCCTTTTTGATGAACACTTTGCAAGAAGCACATTGGCCCCAGCCCATGCAATTCACGGCATTGTGCGGGAATGCATACAATTGGACCCCTTCACGAATCGCGGCACGCCGCAGATTGGTGCCCTTTTCGACTTCGACCGATTTCTTTTCGTTGAGGAACTTGATAGTTGGCATGAATCAATTCTCAGTGGAATCAACGGTTTGAACTCGGGCAGCCCGATGTTGGACCTGCCCTTGAAAAATGGTGATGAACCGTCTCAAGATAATACGGCGTCACGATTTGAATTTCCAGCGGACCCGCTCATGCTCTCGTT
>JAQGHT010000803.1 GCA_028291565.1 Planctomycetaceae bacterium
ACAAGCTGTTCAAAGACGCGGAATTCGACAAAACTGGCGGCCTCGGTATTTTCGACGAGAAGACGCTGGTCTATACGCAAAAAGGGAAAGGCATTCAGCGTTCGACGGATGCCGGCCAAACCTGGACCAGGATTGCCGACCGCGAGCCGATTGGACGCATCGTCCAAATTCGAAACGGCAAAGCCTATTGGCTCGGGAAAGAAGGCTTGCTGGTCAGCACCGACAAAGGTGCCACTTGGAGGGTTCAGGGGAAAGCGGTTGAGAGCTCAATTGGCCCCTATATTGATCCCCGGAATGACATGCAAATCGTCGTCGCAGGTGCGAAAGGAATTTTCCGCACTCGCGATGGCGGAGAGAATTGGGAGCTCGTTGCTCAGCTCCCGGCGGGCTTTGAAAAACTTCCCAAGGCCGGTTGGTTTACCAACGTTGCCTGGGATCCCGTCCACGACGTCTTCTACACTTCCCTGATGGGCAAGCCGACGTACCGACTAGATAAATCGAAATGAAATTGGGCAATGAGGCGTTGATTCCTCGATTTGGCTGTGGGCTGAAGTAATGGACGGGCCTTTGGGTACTTGTCGCCGATCCCCCGCCACCGGGCTTGTCCCGGTGGGTCCACGGCCTATGCACTACTCTTCTTCCTGATTCCCGGGATTGCAACTTTAATGCAACTTCAAGTAGTGCCAAAGCCGTTGAACCACTCTGGCGAGCGGGGTGGCGGGGGATTAGCGAATAGTCGCGCCATTCGCATATTGTTACTTCAAATTGAGTTAGTCAGCAGCGAACAAAGGATTGTTGACCATGTCACCATACTTTCTGGTCCTGTTTATTTCGATGACGGCCGGTGTAGATCCCACATTTGAAGGGAAAAAGGCGGGCGATGCGAAAGAGCTGGCGCCCGGCATCGTGTTTCGATGGTGTCCAGCGGGAACGTTCATGATGGGAAGTCTGAACCTGCGATCGGCGCGGCCGGATACAGACGAAGTTCGAGTGAATGTCACCCTCACCTCTGGCCTGGGGACTGCGTGACATGCAAGGGAATTTGTGGGAATTGTGCAGCGACTGGTACGCGAAAGACCTGACTGGCGGTCGAAACCCAGTCGGCCCGCTCACAGGCTCGTCCCGAGTGTGTCGAGGCGGTTGCTTTTTCAATCTGGCTGACAACTGTCGGCCGGCGTCTCGACACTGTTCCGCACCCGAATTCAGACACTGCGGTTTGGGCTTTCGCGTGGCAGCAGTTCCGGCAAGTCATTGAGACGAAAACGTACCCCCCCACTCACGACACGATGACTCACAGTTTTGAAGTTGTGCTCTTTGCGGTCCGAATTCGATCAGTTTTTTTTGCTCGGATTCGCAATCGTTGGAGTTCCGTCTTCAGGCGGCACAGGGAGGCTCATAGAAGCTGATCTCAGCCGCCTGAAGGCGGAACTCCAACGGGAAGGCGCAACTTCAAAACTCACACGCGGGTTGTTTTGACGCGCCCCAAAACCATGCCAGGTCTTGCTGCGCAAAGCACAAACCACCAGGACAAGTCTGGTGGTGGGCGCTCGACGAAGAGTGGCGTATCAGTTCTTGGGTGGCTTGGGGGCTTTCTTCACAACAGGCACCGTCTGAGTCACGACATTGCTGTGCAATCCCGTCCGATCTGTCACTTGAATTTGGAAATTTCGGCTCAAGACCTTTAAGCCTGTAGTTTTGGTCTGGAAGGTCATACCTTGCAGCATGGTTTGCACTGCGGCGTTTGTCGCACCGCTCTTGAGTGTGATGGTAATCACGAGCCGCCCAGCGACGATCGTATCCGCTCGGGTTCCCAGCAGTGTCAGGCCCGGTAGATTGACCACATCAGGATTCTTCTTGGCGGCCCCCAGCGGCAATGTGATGACGATGCTGGACAGGGTTGCTGTTCCATCTGCGTCTGTGACGGTCAACGTCGGGGTGACTTTGACGGGTGTTTTCAGATTGCCGAAGAAGGTCGTGACCGCTCCCGGATTGGCGAGGATCGGCGCCGAATTCGTTTGCGTCACCGTAATCGACACATTCTGAACTGCGGACAACTGCGGAGTCCCTCCATCCGTTTCCGTGATTTGCAATGTGACATTCTGACCACCCAGTGCAGTCAAAGCGGCCGCATTCCCGACTGAGATCTGACCCGATTGTGGGTTGATCGTAAACGCACCCGTCAAATTGCCAGACGTAATGCTGAAGTTCTTCGTGCTGTTCGGGCCAGACTTATCGGGATCAGTGGCATTGACCGTTCCAATTGCCGCGCCAGCGATCGCGTTCCCCAAGACATTGAACGCTTGACCGGACAGTATCGTTGGTGCTTCATTGATGTCGCTGAGATTGATGATCACATTCGCCGTGTCGGTTGCGCCGAGATGGTCCGCGACCTGAACTGTCAGTGAGAACGACGGATTGGTTTCAAAGTCCAGGACCGAAGCATTCGCGACTGTGATTGCGCCGGATCCCGAATCGATGGAGAAAGCACCCAAAGCATTTCCTCCAGTGATGCTATAGATCGCTGTGTCGCCAACGTCAGCATCGCTCGCCGTCATTGTCCCGACTGGCGCACCGAGCGGGGAATTCTCGGCAAGAGAAAAGAGCGTATCCAGCAAAATCGGAGCATGATTCGGCGGAGTGTCAGTCAGTGTCTGAGTGTCGGCGGCTACT
>JAQGHT010000805.1 GCA_028291565.1 Planctomycetaceae bacterium
ATCCCTGGTATCGTAAATCGGCTGTGGTCTGGAGCTTGATCACGGCAGCAGTCTTGGCCTGCTTGGGTGGCTGGAATTACTACGTGTCGCAACATCGGACGTTGTCTGTCCTGAACGGATTGAGCACTCCCATCTCGGTTCAAATTGATGGGCTTCCCGTGTTGGAAATCGGCGGTAATTCGCGAAAAGATGTGATCGTGCCGGAAGGATTACATCAGGCGGTTGTCACCCAGCCTCCAGGTCAATTTCCCCAGTCAGAATTCGAAGTTCGATCCGGCTGGTGGGAACGTTTCTTTCGCAGTCCCGTATTCATTGCCGATCCGAGCCAGACGGCCGCCGTTGTCTGGGAACAAGCCGTGTATTCCAATTTCAATGGCGCAAACGATGCTGAAAACAAAATGGAACTCCGAGTTGGAGAAACCTTCGCATCGTTCCCGCATGCCGATTACCATTTCGAGGAATTTCCGCAACAGCTGCAAGTCAAAGGGGGATCCAGGATCATCAAGAGTCGAGTCGGATTGATGCATGAACCGCCTGCATCCATTGTCGGCGGTGCGTTCTCACTCGGCCGGGAAGTCGGCAGTCTGGATCCGTATATGGAACGCCATCTGAACGCCAATCCCGAAGATAGCGACTTGCTGAATGCCTATATCGGAATCGGCGCGATGGTCGGGAAATCCGAGAGCCGCGAGAAATTCCTGGAAGTTCATCTCGCAGATCGACCGGTTCGGATTCAATGGCATCGGCGCTATCAGGATCTCTTCGGACGACTGGCTCAGGAGGGTGGCAACCGAGCAAGATTTGACGGAGTCGTTGCCCGCTACGATCAACTGCTGAAGCAATTCCCGAAGGATGCGTCGTTACTTTATCTGAGAGGTCGCCTGGAACCACATGCTCGCGGCGCCAGCCCCTGGATCGATCAGGCTTTGGAAATCGACCCGAAGCACGCTTACGCGACGGTTTCCAAGGCCTATACCTACCTGGTTCAGGGAAAGAATGCGGAAGCGCTGCAATGGTATGAAAGGGCGGCCACCTTGCGTCCGGATGATACTGAAATCAATGCCGGTGTTAGTGATGCACGGCTGGCAGCACAAGACTTCGCTGGATTGGAGCGCACGCTGCGGGAAGCACTTCAGAAGAAGCCCGACAACCTGAACAACAACCTGGAGCTTTTGAGGCTGCTGATCTTGACCCAGCGCGGTAACGAGGCCGAGCAACACTTTCAGGCACTTCTCGGACGAATTCGCCCGCAGCAAGCAAATCTGCCTCAGGTCGCCGCGATCGTCGCTCGGGAACTGGAATTACCCTATCTTTATGCCAAAGGTGATTTCGAGACCCTGGTGTTGAAAGCCAAGCAGGCAGGACCAGAGGCGAAAGAATTTGAATTCATGGCGGCCATGGAACGAGGTCAGTTGATGGACGTGCCTCAAACAACCGACGCGCGGTCTCTGTCGTTTTGGCATCTGTGCCGTGCAATCGTCGCACGGCGAGCGGGTGATGCGGCGCAGTCCATGGCCTCCAAAGCCGCCGCTCTCGCAATCCTGGACGGCAAAGGAGGCGAAGAAGAAGTCGCCGCCAAATTGCTGCGTCAGGGGGACAAAGCACTGTGGGAGGATATGGAGGATCTCCTGATGCAACCTCGATTCAAGACCGTGCTGCTTGTCGTTCTGGCTCAAGAAGCTCCGCAGCTGAAAGGTCAGTGTCTGGACCTGGCAGAGAAGCTGAATCACTCACTCAATTTTCCGTATCATATGATCCAGCGAGAAATCGCACAGTTGCGAAAATAGAAATCCCGAGTCCTCGTTCTCACACCCCAATCTGGAGTCTTCCTGATGTTTAAACTCGTGCGACTCGGCGATCGATGGCCGACCTTGATCTTGTGTCTGTTATTGCTGGGGATTTTGCCAATCCGGGGTGAGGACTCGAAGAGCGATCCTAAATCGACGTCCCAAGCACCAGAAAAAGTGCCCCCAAAAGGGCAGCGTGTCTTTTCCTGCGGTCACAGCTTTCACTATTTCATGCCGCCGATACTGACGGACATTGCAAAATCCGCAGGAATCAAAGATCACTCGTTTGCCGGGTTGTCAGCCATCGGCGGGTCACGCGTCATTCAACACTGGAATCTTCCCGATGATAAGTTCAAATCCAAAGCGGCCTTGAAGTCGGGCAAAGTGGACGTATTGACCTTGGCGCCGATTCACCTGCCGGACGATGGAATCGAGAAGTTTGCAGAATTGGCATTGGAACACAACCCGCAAGTGCGCATCACCGTCCAGGAATTCTGGTTGCCGTTTGACATCTACGATCCCGCTTTCAAGGAACGTCCGGCAAAAGTGGATCATAACGCATTAAACGGTGAACAACTTCGAAAGCTACATGCGACGTATTTTGAGACGATGGACGAGCACATTCGAAGTCTGAACAAAAAGTTTGGTAAAGATGCACTGTTTGTCGTACCAGTCGGGCAGGCCGTGATTGCTCTCCGTGAAAAGATCATTGCCGGCGAAGCGCCAGGCTTGAAAACACAAGAAGATCTGTTCACAGACCCATTGGGCCACGCCAAACCACCGCTAGAGGCACTCGTGGCATATTGCCACTACGCTGTGATCTATCGGCAATCGCCCGCCGGACTTCCGGTGCCGGCCGTAATCGCTCGAGCGAAAAACCCGCAATGGGACGAGAAGTTGAACCGCTTGCTGCAGGAACTTGCCTGGGACGCCGTGATTCATCATCCCTTGAGCGGGGTGAAAGCCGATGCTGTCGTGAAGTAATCGAATGTTACTTCAGTCAGGAGTCATCCATTTGCCAATCTCAATCTCACCCCGCCCAAGGTTTGGCAACCTTCGCGACAACCGGCATCTCTAAGGGCATTACGACCTGAGACCGACTTGCTGCATGAGCTTATCTGTTTCGCTGTATGCCTCGGCGACCCAGTCTCGAATCTTGTCTGGTTCGGGTGAATATTCCAGTTCAATCGAGACGGCCCCATTAATCCCCAGGTCTTTGATTTCCTGCAGATAGGGAATGAAATCGACGACACCCCGGCCAGGAGGCAGGTCTCCGTGAACTTTGCCATCGCAGTCAGAAATGTGGACGTGAATC
>JAQGHT010000815.1 GCA_028291565.1 Planctomycetaceae bacterium
CGAAACGACGATCCGGCCGCCCGATTTCTGACTTGGCAACCAAATACACGGTCCGCGTTCGAGCTTGTCTCGTTCGATACAATCACATCCCTTCCTTCGTCGACTCGCTTTTAGCGACACCGTGAATCTCACCGGTAGCCCTGTCGTAATCCACACGATTTGGAATCTGGCAAGTCGAAATGCGACTTTTTTCTTCAAGAACTCATTACTCCGTTCCGTGTACGCATAACACTGCTGCGCCGCAGATCTTACGTGGCCCAGCCGAGGCGATACCACGATCATAATCGTGAAAGAAGTCGCAATCGGCACAACAGGCAGACTCGACCGCGCAAAATGGACGCCGAGCAGGAGTCTTTCAGACGGCGTCGCCCCATTGAACTGCCCTCGGGGGAATGCTAAAGTGTGTTCCGATTGGTGTTTCGGCCAATCTCACCGTGGCTGATCTAAAGGTCAATATGGCTGCTAACAAAACGATTTTTAAACGAATCATTGATCACGAGATCCCGGCCGAGATTGTCTATGAAGATGATCAGTGTCTGGCGTTTCGAGACGTGAATCCGCAGGCACCGACACACATCCTGGTTATTCCCAAGCGGGAAATCCGTTCCACAGCGGACTTACAGGACAGCGACGAAGCACTGGCGGGACATTTGCTGTTGGTCGCCCGAAAAGTTGCCGCCGACCAGGATTTGTCAAACGGATATCGGATTGTCACAAATTGTGGACCCGATGGTGGTCAATCTGTGGATCATCTGCATTTGCACATCTTAGGTGGTCGCCCTCTGGCGTGGCCTCCAGGGTAAATAGGATGTCACTTGTCATTTGTGAAGAAAAGTACCAATGACCAATGACCAATGACCAATGACAAAGAATTCAAACAAAGGAACACTTTGATGCGACATTGGAAAGCAACAGTTTCCGGCCTTGTGGTGGTCATCGCCATGGTGACCATGCTCCGGGCTCAAGCGGAAAAGAAAGCCCCATCGGGCAAGGCGATGGTAGAAGCGGCGGCCGCCTTCTTAAGCAGCTTGACACCGGAGCAGGCACAGAAAATCAAGTTCGGCTATGACGATCCCGAACGATTGAACTGGCATTTCATCCCGCGTCCCCGCAAAGGGCTGCCAATTCGCGAATTGGAAGGGGATGCTTTGCGTCGTGCTCATGCCCTGCTGCAGTCGGGATTGTCCGAAGCAGGTTATGCTCAGGCACTCGACATCATGGGCTTGGAAGAGATTCTGTACCTCTTGGAACCTGGGGACCGAGCCGAACGTCGTGAACGCCGGGATCCGCGGAAGTATTATTTCAGTGTATTCGGAACTCCCACATTGACAGGTACCTGGGGGTGGCGGCTGGAAGGTCATCATATTTCGTTGAATTTCACTGTGGCGGACGGCAATGTTGTGTCGAGCACTCCCGAGTTTTTTGGTGCGAATCCCGGTCTGATCGATGCCGGCCCCGGTCGTTCGATCCGTGTTCTGGGGATGGAAGAGGATCTGGGACGTCAGATTCTCAAGCTGTGTACTCCGGAGCAACTGAAGGTGGCTTGGGTTGATAAAGCGGCTCCTGATGATTTGCGTGGTGGCGGCGTGGCCCAACCTGAAACGACTCCGGCGGTCGGCCTGGTTGCGTCAGAGATGAGTGACGATCAACGAAAACTGCTGGCGGAATTGATGCAAGAATATCTCAAAAACATGCCTGCGGACGTGGCCGAAACGCGACGTGCCGAGGTGAATGCGGCCGGCATCGGCAAGATTCAATTCGCCTGGTGGGGCGACCAGGAACGGAACCAGAGACACTATTATCGGGTTCAAGGGCCGACATTCGTGATTGAGTACAACAACACGCAAAACCAGGCGAATCACGTCCACTCGATGTGGCGCCAATTGGCCGGTGATTTCAATATCCCAATCGTGAAGAAGTAAACAAGCAAGGGTAACGCCGTGAGCGATTTCTGTCCCCAAGCTCGCTAGAGATTGGGGCGGTTCGCTCCGTTTCTGGTCCGATGCCCAAGGTGTGGAAACCTTGGCGACTTGGAAATCAGCATCCAAAATCTCTCATGGTGTCACAGGCAAGGGTTGCAAAATGAGTCAGGTTTCCGGAGCGGGAATTGAAGCGGCGTATCGAGACCGGTTCCCCAATTCTGCGCGGCTGTTCGAACAGGGGCGGGTGCTGTTTCCCAATGGGGTCACGCATGACAGTCGGCATTTGAAGCCGTTTCCTGTCTTTATTGATCGGGCGGTCGGTTCGCGGAAGTACGCGGTTGACGGGCATGAAATCATCGATTACTGGATGGGGCATGGCTCGCTTCTGTTGGGGCACAGTCATCCAGCAGTCGTCGAGGCGGTCACCCGGCAAGTCGCTAAAGGAACTCATTTCGGTGCCAATCATCAGCTGGAAATGGAATGGGGAGAAATCGTCCGGCGGTTGATGCCGTCTGCGGAACGCGTCCGTTTCACGAGCAGCGGTACCGAAGCGACCTTGATGGCGATCCGGTTGGCTCGAATTGTGACCGGACGCCAGAAAGTGTTGAAATTTCTGGGACATTTTCATGGTTGGCACGACCTCGTGATGCCTGCGGCGGATGCACCGTACGACCTTGAGAATGTGAGTATGCCGGGGGTCACTGAAGGTGTGTTGCAAGACTTGGTCGTGTTGCCCCCGAATAATCTGGACGCGGTTGCTCAGGCGATTGAGACTCACAAGCCCGCGTGTTTGATTTTGGAAGCGACAGGAGGTCATTGGAGCATGGTGCCGATGCGGGGCGAATTTCTGCATGCCTTGCGAAAACTGACGGAGGAAAAAGGCGTTCTGTTGATTTTCGACGAAGTGATTACCGGTTTTCGAGTTGCACCGGGCGGTTCACAGTCCCATTACGGCATCAAGCCGGATCTCACGACGCTAGCGAAGATTCTGGCCGGAGGATTACCGGGCGGCGGCGTGGGCGGTCGGGCCGATATCATGGACGCACTGGAATTCGACAATCCGCATGGGCAGAAGATGCGGCATCCAGGAACGTATAATGGAAATCCATTATCGGCAGCTGCGGGAATCGCGGCTTTGCAGGTAGTAGCTGACGGCCGGCCGAGTCGCCAGGCGAATGAAATGGGTCGGCTGCTCCGCACGGGCCTGAACGATCTCTTTGCGCGGCGGGGCGTGAATTGGGTGGCGTACGGCGAATTCTCGATGCTTTCTGTGCTGCCAAACTACGATGGACCGCGTCCAACCGACGACGGGTTCATTCCCTATGAGAATCAGCTGGAAAAGTTGGATGCGAAACGCGATCCAGTCCTTTCGCATAACTTCCGATGCGCCCTATTGCTGAACGGGGTCGACTTCTTCGGTTGGCGTGCCATGCTGTCCGCGGCCCACACACATGGCGACATTCAACGCACGGTGACAGCTTTTTCGAATGCCATCGATTTACTTCGTAAAGATGGTTTGCTGGCGTAAGAGCTCACTGTTCGCACATCAAAAGGCAGTGTAACGAGATCCGTTATCTTACACAGAAATTCTTGAACGGTTGGCGTCATCGCGTGGACATCGGGACTCCCATCGGGTCCGAATTGCTTCCCACAGATGGTGGTGAAGTGAATTTTTCGTAAGTATGTCGCGGTGGCTCGCTTGAGAATTTCTGTTCGTGGCTCGTCACAACTTGAAGTCCCACGGCCATCCAGGGGTAATCAGCATGGACCGGTGCCATTTCAGCGGTTGATTGGCCGCTCAACGTGGTGTTTCCAATATCGCACATCGATTGCCGATGCGTTAAGATTTGATCACGCGCAAGCTTCCCTGAAAATCCGCTCGGCATGAGCATTTTTCCGTTCAAATCAAGAGGTCAATGTGAAGGCAATTCTGCTTGAGAAGCCCGGTAAATTCGAACTGATTCAAACTCCTGAAGCTGCGAAGCCAGGGCCAGGCGAAGCCTTGGTAAGGGTTCACCGGGTGGGAATCTGTGGAACCGACATCAGCGGATATCTGGGGAAGATGCCTTTTTACAGCTATCCCCGGATTCCCGGTCATGAACTGGGCGTTGAAGTCCTGGAAGTCGGCTCAGGCGTCAGCCAGGTCAGTCCCGGCGATCGTTGCTCTGTTGAGCCTTACATCAATAATGAATCGAGTTTCGCGAGTCGCCGCGGCGCGACGAATTGCTGTGAAGAACTGAAGGTCTTAGGCGTTCACATTGATGGAGGAATGCGGCCCCGGTTTCTGGTTCCTGCTCGAAAGCTGCATCCCTCGCAGTCGCTCACGTTCGAACAACTTGCCCTGGTGGAGACGCTGGCAATTGGTTGTCATGCGGTTAATCGCGGCCAGGCGCAAGCTGGAGAACACGTGCTGGTCATCGGTGCCGGTCCGATCGGCCTTTCGGCCATTGAATTCTTGAAAATTGCCAAGTCGAATATCACTGTTCTGGATGTGAATTCGCAACGGCTGGAGTTCTGTAAAAACACAATGAAAGTGGACCACGTGGTCAAATTCGCCGCCGATGGGGCCAGTTTGCCAGCGTTGCAAGAGATTACTGCCGGGCATCTTTATACTTTGGTCATTGATGCGACCGGCAATAATAAGTCCATGAGTTCGGCTTTGAATTATGTTGGACATACCGGGCGGCTGGTTTATGTCGGGATCACGACTGAAGAAATCTCGTTTCCGCACCCGTTGATGCACCGTCGTGAAATGACGCTGTTGGCGTCGAGAAATGCATTACCCAGCGATTTTACGCGCATCATCGACTTGATTCAAAACGGACAGATTGACACACGACCGTGGATCACGCACCATAGTTCGATGGAATCGCTGATTGGAGATTTCCCATCCTATACGCGCCCTGAGACGGGCGTGATCAAAGCGATGGTCGATATTGACGGTTGAAATACTCAAAAAAAAGATCGCCGTGGCCGTTCAGAGGGGGGTGAACGACTACGGCGATCAGGGAACGGGCGCAACTCGCACGCAGAACAAGTTACGCCAGTTGGTCGCGAACCGCGAATGCGGGTCGAAGGGGCTGTTTTAAATGGCCCGATGTGATAAGAATCGGCACGATTTGTTCATATCTCAAGGAACTCTCCGCTGGGTTCTGGTCGTAAGGATTGTCGCAGTCCGGCCGTTTTCACAAAGTTTTTCGCGCATGACGATTCGAATGGATGCGCATTCAAAAATCGTAGGATCGGTGGCCTCTGATGTCTGGCGAACGCCGAACAACCTAATTATCCTTAAAGATGTAAGTTGACTTTATTTTGGAACTTAAGCGGCATTGTTTCCCAAAATTAACGTCTTTGAAGATTCTCAGCGGATTTGGCTGACGAATATCGAACTTTTTCGGGGACCAGAAGGTTATACTGTTCGCGACCATCAATGAGGTGTGCTCGGTGCACTCAGTCGATTAAAAGCTTCATTTTTGCCTGCGGCGAAGTAACATAAAGTCTTGTCAAGCTTCAGTTCATTCGGATATCAGGTGATCTACGCAGAGGGCATTCTCTGCCTTACTTACCGAGAACATGATCATGCAGGTGGTGCTGCGAATCGCGAATGGCAAATCAAATGTCCGGCAGGTCCGTCTGCATGCGGATACGACAATTGGGCGCAGCCCGGACTGCCAGTTAAAAGTTGCCTCGAACCAAATCAGTCGCCGGCACTGCCAGATCGTAATCCGCGATATGTCGGTGGCAATTAAGGACTTGGGGAGTGCAAACGGCACCTTTGTGAATGGTCGCCAAATTCCTGCCGAGGTTGAAGTTCCGTTGACTCCTGGGACTCGTGTGGCATTGGGACCGTTGCAATTTTCGGTCGAGTATGAATTACCGGGCGTGGTGGCGGCCCGCGACGCGCAACATGCTGAAACTGATACGACCCCTCCCGGTGACGACGCGACGTACAATGTGGATGCGGATCTTGGAGCAACCAGTGGACCGCAGTCTCCAGTCGAAACCATTGAAGTCGGTGCGGCCGCGAACGCCGAATTAAGTCAGACCGTTCAGATTGAAAATCCTGAGGTCACATTCGACTTGCATTTGGGAGACGAGCCAGCACCGCTACTCGCAGTTGCTAGAAAGGCTGGCAAAGTTCCGATGCCGGCCATCGCACAGCCGGTTACGCCTTCCGCTGCGATTGCTGGTCCGACACCAGTTACCGCTGCGGTCAGCCAGGTTTCTGCTTCCGTAAGTGGCGAGATGGCATTTGGACCTGGGGCTAATATGTCCCCACCGAGTGAGGCTGCTTTTCCCTGGTCGCCACAACCCGCGCAACCTGTGTTTACCGGGCCGCCAGGAGTTCAGCAGCCGGCAAGTCTGCAGCCTTGGAACGTACCCCAACCTCCAGTCACCAATACTGGAGTCACTTTCGTTCCGGGATCGATTCCACCACTTGCGCAATTCATTACGCAGGAAGTGCCTGCTGGTCGGGCGCAGAATTTTGTGCCGCCCGCGCTCACTATGCCGCCGCCCAATATGCCACAGGTCTGGCCTGGTTTTGCAGTCACAACCGGGGTTCCTGTCACTGGGGCTCCTGTCACTGCAGTGCCAGTTGCTGCCGCGCCTTTGACTGCAATTCCGGTGCAGGTCATCGCGTCCCCAGTTTCAGCACGTGCTCCGGCAGCCCCAATTGTTCCGCCCGGCTGGGCGATTCCCGATGCTGATGCGGAATCTGCTGATCCAACAGAGACTGCCTCAGTCCTGGAAGATGACGAATCCACGTTCAATTTTGGGATCTATGCGGCGAGCGGTTCCGGGATTATTGTGGAAAATGCGCCGAGAATCTCGACAGATTCCTCGGCAACGGCTGCTTCCAAATCTGGAGAATCCGAACCCAAAGCGGCAAAGAAGGGTTTGCTGCAGATGTTCGGGTGGGGCAAGAAGAAGTCGACAACTGCAGCGACGCCTCCAGTCTCGCCAGCTCCGGCGGCCGCGGTAATGCCCCCCGGTCTCGATGGTCGCGGAGCCGATGCCGTCGAAGTCGGCGAATCATCCTTTGTCCCCCCGGGTCTCGAAATGCCCGAGGAAACCGAGCACGCGGAAGAAGCACAGACTCCCCCCGAAGACGAATCACTGCAGAGTTTTTTTAATCAGTTCAAGTAATTTCAGAGTCTTCGACTTCTGCTTGCGGGAGTGCCACTCAGTTCCCACGAAATATCATCAAGACCACTTCGGGTCTGGACCCACGCAAAGCAAGTCGCTATATCTCAACATCTCGCCATCGGTGCCAGATGACCGTCTTGCACCGTACAAGTTGTACGAGTTTCCATTCTGAATCTGAATTTCCGGGTCTATTATTTTCCAAGGCTATCATGTCGGACATTACTGCGGAATTGCTGAATTTGAATCAAAAACTGCTGGTCGCCATTGTAACCGGCGATTGGGCGGCATACGTTCAGTTGTGTGATCCTGGTATCACGTGCTTCGAACCCGAAGCGCGGGGACAGTTGGTTTCCGGGATGCCATTTCACCAATACTATTTCCCCGCCGCTCCGGTACCCAACGTGAAAAAGCACGTCACCATGTGTTCCGCGAATGTGCGAATTATTGGCGATGCGGCCGTATTAGCCTATGTCCGTTTGACCCAGTACCACGATGCCAATGGTGTCGCGCATACTGCCGCCGCGGAAGAGACGCGCGTCTGGGAGCGAAAAGCCGGCCAGTGGAAGCACGTTCATTTTCACCGCTCGCCATTGGCCTAAGGTGAATTGCCAGTATGACTGATTCAGAACAGCCTCATTTTCCCGCGGAATCGGCCGAAGTGGGGCCGCCGTCGCCGTTGACCGGTCATGTCCCTGCTGGTGAAAAAGAGCCGTCAAATGGTGAGACCAGCAGTGCGGTGCGTGACGAGCGGCATATGCTCGAAGGGCCGCGCTCGCGCTGGAGCGAATTTATCCGAGTCTTTCGGATCGGCTCGGAACTAATTCGCGGCTTTCGCGCGCTCCATTTTCAAGGGCCTTGCGTCACAGTTTTCGGTTCAGCCCGGTTCCACGAAGATCATGCGTTTTATCAGATGGCCCGCGGAGTCGGCGCGGAGATTGCGAAACTGGGTTTCACAGTGATGACCGGTGGCGGACCCGGTATCATGGAAGCGGCGAATCGCGGAGCAAAAGAAGTGGGGGGACGGTCAGTGGGCTGTAATATTGTGCTTCCCAAAGAGCAGCATGAGAACCCCTATCTGGACCAGATGATTTTGTTTCGTTACTTTTTTGTGCGGAAAGTCATGCTGGTGAAGTATTCACAGGCGTTTATCATCATGCCTGGAGGATATGGCACGTTGGATGAAGCTTTTGAAGCAATGACGCTGATTCAGACTGGGAAAGTCTATAATTTCCCCGTCATTTTTATGGGAGTTGATTATTGGACGCCCTTGTTTGATTTTCTGCGAAATACGATGTTAGAAAATCAAACCATCGACAAGCATGATATTAACCGTCTGGTCCTGACCGACGATGTCTCAAAGGTCGTCGAGCAACTTTCAACCTGCCCGTCGAAGCCCACCATCGAGAGCTCCGCCTACATTCCCTCCCGCGAATGGCCACACTTCGCACCGAAACGCTGGCGTTGGTTTGGGGAGTAACTGGGCAATGGGTTTGAAACTCCGCAACTTCAAAAAGCGCAAGCAAGGGCTTCAACTCTGAGTGGCCGAAATCTCAACGTCTTACCAGCTGCAAAGCGCGCTGCAGGTAGATCCAGCCGCTGTACATCGTAATACCGACCGCAGACCACAGCAGAACGTCGCGTGTCAGCAAGAACCATTCGGCGCGAAACCCGGGGCTCAGCGACAAGAGACTGAACACCAGGGCGACCGATTGCAGCACCATCTTGACTTTGCCGATCCAGCTGGCCGAAAAATCCTTGCCATGTTGCTCGAGAAAACTCCGGAGTCCGGTCACGAGCATCTCGCGGGCCAGGATCATGACGATCATTGCCGCATTCACGCCGGATTCAGGACGGCGTTCGAGCAGGAAAATGAATGTTCCCAGGACGATGATTTTGTCCGCGAACGGATCCAGAATTCGTCCCAGCTGGGTAATCAGTTTGTATTTCCTGGCCAGGTAACCATCGAGTGCATCCGTCAATGTCGCAATGGCAAACAGGATCGCGGACGCGATTCCGCAAGTGTCACCTTGCCACAAACTGATCAAAGCGAATAGGACGACTGACAGCACGAGCCGAGAAATCGTGATGATATTCGGCGCGTTTAGCCATTTCTCCTGGGTCGCGAGACCTTCCAGCGGCTGATTGGAAGCAGAACTCACGGACGAATTGGTTGCTTCGAGAGCCATCTTCGCGATCCCTAGCTGTTAACAATCGGCAACTCGGCGATTGGCAAGTCCTTGTCGGCGGATGCTTCGCCACCCTCGGCATCATCTGGCCACGCCGTACCAGTCCAGTCGTAGTCCTGGCAACCGTCCAGGACCACAGGGACCTTGGCTCCGACCTTTAATCCTGGGCCCGTAACGATCACATTGGCGTCAATTTCCGGAGCATCTGCATAACATCG